>DRPV01000305.1 GCA_011330685.1 Desulfobacterales bacterium | reverse complement strand
TTAAGGTGCGTAAACTCATTTTTAACATCTTTAAATGGCCCAGGGCGCTTGTTGGTGGGCTGCCGGGGCCGCTATTGGCGATTTTATTGCCAAGCAGTGCCG
The DNA here is from genome assembly GCA_011330685.1 of Desulfobacterales bacterium. Classification (GTDB taxonomy): domain Bacteria; phylum Desulfobacterota; class Desulfobulbia; order Desulfobulbales; family VMSU01; genus JAADIV01. The sequence continues at coordinate 10,469 of DRPV01000305.1, read as the reverse complement.
GTCTCAAGGCCGCTATGGCGGTTTTAACGATTACCTGGGCGTGATATAACTCCTCAAGGCAGAAAGAGGTTTGGGCATAGGCCTGTTGAACAGCCTCCAGGTCATGTCCGGCCTCCGTCTGCAGCTCCAGCAGGGTACTGGCGGCGGTCTTCATCCTGTTTAAAAGATCAGCGTATTGGCCTTCTGACTGCTGTAGCTGCTTTTTTTGCCACGTAAGCTGGCTGTAGTCGTTTTTGACCGTGGTTAATAATTGCCGATAATCACTGAGCACCTTGACCAGGGCGGTCTGCCCCCCGAGTATATTAGTCGCTGCCCGTTGAATATTCTGGTTGAAATCCTCCAGGAGCCGGGGCCATGATTTATGCATCTCTATCTTACGATCGGCGATGATATCGGCCATCAGAGCTCTGGTATCAAATTCAAGGTCGATGAGGGAACGATTCAAGGCCGCGTTGGCTCTGGTCATGCGGCTCTGCTCGGTGATAATCCTGGAAAGTCTATTATTTAAATGGTTGAAATAGGAAAAGGAGGCAAGAAAGACGCCAAAAAGGAGAATCAGGGTGATAAATACAGCTCTCAGCAGAGGGCCGGTGCCGGGCGATGGTATAGATGGCTGAGTAGTGGTCATTATCGGCGGGTAGTTATCACTTGGGTGCCGATAGCGGCCCTGGAGAATGAAAGGTTTATAATGGTTAATAAGAAACCAGGTAAGGGATACATAGCTGTAACTTATTGATTTTTTTGATGGTTATATTCGTGTATCCTGTGAAGAGCGTTCAAGGAAATGATTGTTACCAGACATTTCGATTTAGCCTGTGAGGATAACAAGATGCGAAAAACATGCAACTTTAATTATGGGGTAAATATGGGGTACTGAGAGGTGGGAAAGGTGAATGGGTACCGTTCTGTAGAGGCAACAAATTACCCTCAACTCGTAAACCGTAACCGTTCAGGAAAGCGAAGACTCCGGATGTGCCCCAGCTCGGAGTCTTCGCTTACCTCGTTCGTTTCGGCCTCCGATGCGTCCCCTGTACGTGAGGAGGACGAAACGAACGAACCTGGGGTGCAGGTGAACGGTTACGTGAATGGTATATCGCGGGGTTGGAACGTGTGCAGGGTGGTGTTTATGGAGCGCTTACGTTACGAATGGTCAACGGCCGCATTCAGGAAGGAATAAGGCAAGCGTGACCCTGCCTAAAGGACGAAAGCATGTAAAATTAAATCTCAAGTTGCATTTTACATAAAAGGTGACACAGGGGTGTCGCATCAGACAGCACGAAATTGGCTGACCCTTTTAGAGGCAAGTTATATTGTTTTCAGACTCCCGCCATATCGTTTGAGATAACCTGCCCGCCGTGCAGCTACTGATTAACTTTATTTACGGCTATATACTTGAATCTACACCAAAATTCGCCGACGAGTGCGGGTCAGGTTTATTGACTTGTTCGGCTTATTTATTTTCCGTTAAATCAATTTGTTATGCTTTATGCTGTTACAAGATTGTGTGAGTTCGCCTGAGAAAAGTGTTTTTTGACTTCTCTATCAATGATTTTACCCACTTTGCTTTTAGCTATTTTCATATTGTACCGCACCTGTAGGTTTAGCCAGAATTCCGGTTCAATTCCAAAATACTTGCCAAGACGTAACGCAGTATCAGCAGTAATCTCTCTTTTGCCGTGTATAATTTGGCTGACCCGATTTGCAGGAACATTAATGTCTTTTGCTAACATATTTTGAGTGATTTCCATTGGCTTAAGAAATTCTTCCAATAATATATCGCCCGGAGTGATTGGAGTTAATTTTTTTGCCATGATTTTACCCCTTGTGATAATCAACAATTTCTACGTCAAAGACGTTTTCTTCTGACCATACGAAGCATATACGCCATTGGTCGTTAATTCTGATACTATGTTGTCCGTTTCTATTACCTTTTAATTGCTCAAGCCTATTCCCTGGGGGAACTCGCAAACTTTGCAAAGAAATGGCAGCATTTAGAACCTCAAGTTTTATTCTTGCTGTCCTGGAAATAGTTCTGAATCTTTTTACACTTATGTCGTTAAAAAGTTTTTTCGTATCTTTACACTTGAATGACTTGATCATAATTTCATTATATGACGTATTACGTCATTCGTCAATATCGATTTTGAATTTGAGAGCCTAACATGCTAATATAAAGAAAAGGCTGGTAAAATCGCCCAAACTTTATTTTTATGATGTCGGTCTGGCAGCCTTTCTTCTTGGTCTGGAAAATGAGTTGCATGTAAGCCGTGATCCTCTGCGTGGCAATCTTTTCGAGAATATGGTGGTGCTGGAAGCGCTTAAATATAGGCTCCATCGCGGCCATCGCAGTAATTTAAATTTTTACCGTGATAGTAACGGCAGGGAGATTGACCTGTTTCTGTCTTATGGACCGGATATTTTCCCCATTGAGATAAAGTCAGGTATGACCATAAATGCCGATTATTTTAAAAACCTCCGTTCCTTGGCCAAAGAAAACGAGTTCCCCTGGGGCGCCGGGTTAATCTATGGCGGCGATACATCTCAGAACCGTCATGATGTGGCGGTACATCCCGTACAGGATATTCATATCTTGTTAGCATCCAAACAAGAAAACAAAACGACTGCCAGCTAAGAGAAAGGGCAAGTCCTTGCTTGCCCCATCTCTAAAAGATGTTCGCTGTAAAAACCCGTGAAGAGTGCGTTGACAATGTTCACATTTTTGTTTACTATTCTTGTATAAAAACAATCAGATTTTATGAAACCTCATCCGGAAAGAAACCTGTTCAAGAATTCTTGGAGAATTTAACCGATAAGCAACTTGAAAAAGTTACATGGGTATTGAAATTAATCCGAGAATTAGACAGAGTGCCGACTAACTATTTCAAAAAATTAGTAAATACCGACAATATTTGGGAGGTAAGAGCCAGCGTAGGAGGTAACAGTTTTCGTCTTCTTGGTTTCTTTTGCGGACAGCACTTGATTGTGTTGACAAATTCATTTCAGAAAAAAAGCCAGAAAACTCCTTCACAGGGAATTCAGTTGGCGGAAAAACGCAAAAAAGAATATATAGAAAGGAGGAAAACAAATGGATGATCTCGATAAACTCATTGAATCAAGAAAAAAATTATCGCCGAAATTCACAAAAAATTTCGATAGAGGATACGAGCAATTCAAAATAGGAGTAATTTTAAAACAAGCTCGCCTTGAAGCCGGGTTGACCCAAGAACAAGTGGCAAAAAAATTACATACCCAAAAATCAGCAATATCCAGAGTTGAAAATCACACCGAGGATATTCGTCTGTCAACATTGGCAAATTACGCCCAGGCTGTGGGTAAAAACCTTCGCCTTGAAGTAGCGTAATAAACTCAGACCCCAAGGCACGGTTTTATTTTTCGTTCTGCCATACCTCGTTGCTACCTTTTTTAAAGCTGAAAGGCTGTTCTCGGGGCTGGTAAAAAAGGTTAAAAGCGGCGGTACTGTACGGCCTCGGCCACATGACCAGATTTAATGGCTGAGCTGTGAGCGAGATCGGCAATGGTGCGGGCGATTTTAATGATTCTGTTATAGGCCCTGGCGGAGAGCGCCAGCTTACGCATGGCGTTTTCCAGCAACAGGGTTGAGCTTTTATCTAAGGGACAGAAATTCTTTATCTGCCTCTGGCCCATCTGGCCGTTGGCGTAGAGCGTCGGAATATCTTTAAAGCGAACCTCTTGAATTTTCCGGGCCTTTACCACCCGTTCTCTGATGATTACCGAATTTTCACCCTGTCTCCGGGAGGAGAGCTCTTTAAATGGTACGGCTGAGACCTCGACGTACATGTCAATCCGATCCAGCAGGGGGCCGGAAATTTTATTCTTGTAACGCTGAATCTGGGTCGGCAGACAGCGGCATTCGTGGTTTTCATCACCAAGAAAACCGCAGGGGCAGGGATTAGTGGCCGCCACTAAAATAAAATTGGCTGGAAAGGTCAGGGCGGCGGCGGCCCGGGAGATGGTTACCGCCCCATCCTCTAAGGGTTGGCGCAGTCCCTCTAATACTGTTTTTTTGAATTCGGCCAGTTCATCAAGAAAAAGAACTCCGTTGTTGGCGAGGGAGACCTCTCCAGGCCGCGGCATGGAGCTGCCGCCAATGAGTCCGGCCTCGGAAATATTATGGTGTGGAGCCCGAAAGGGGCGGCAGCTGATCAGACCGCTGGTGGTATTTAAACCGGCGACACTATAAATCTTGGAGGTCTCTAAAGCCTCTTCCCGGCTCAGAGGCGGCATGATGGTGGGCAGACGGCGGGCCAGCATGGTTTTGCCGGAACCGGGCGGGCCTTCAAAGAGCAGGTTATGACCACCGGCCGCGGCAATCTCCAGGGCCCGTTTGGCCTGTTCCTGGCCTTTGACTTCAGCAAGGTCAATCTCAAAATCAGTTGGCAGGCTAAATGATGAATGTTCGACAACAGAGGGCTTAATCTCTTTTAAACCGGCCAGAAACTCCACCGCCTCTGAGAGACTGGCCGCTGAAATTACCGGAATACCTCCCACTACGGCGGCCTCAGCGGCATTGGCGGCCGGGACAATAACGCCAAGCAATCCTTGAGCTGCCGCCGCCATGGTAATGGGCAGAATACCGTTTACCGGCCGTAAACTGCCGTCAAGAGAAAGTTCACCAATGAGCAGATAGCGGCTTAACAGTTCACTCTTAAAGGCCTGAGAGGCCGCGAGAATACCAACCGCCATGGGCAGATCATAACCGGTACCGGCCTTGCGGAGATCGGCCGGCGCGAGATTAACGGTGATTTTTTTAGTGGGGAACTCATAACCGCTGTTTTTAATGGCGGCATGTACCCTGTCCTTACTCTCCCGTACCGCGGCCTCAGGCAGACCAACGGTGGCAAACCCCGGCAGCCCAAAGGCGATATCGACCTCCACCTCCACCAGCAGGCCGTCAACCCCCTGCACAGCTCCACTGTAAGTTTTAGATAACATTTTTTTATTGTCTATCTAATGGGTGTATAAGGATAGAAAACTATTTATTGGCCAGGCGGTTGACATACTCTTCCCACTCCATGGGCAGCATGGCCTCTTTTTTGTTGTTACAATCCTTGCAGGCCGGGGTTAAATTACCCTTAACGCTGCGGCCGCCCCTGGTCAGGGGGACAATATGATCCATGGTCAACTCGGCAGGTTTAAACTTACGGCCGCAATAATGGCATCTCCCCTGCCCCGTCTTACGCTGCCACCAGGCGGTTTTGCGGAGTTTACGGGCCTTGTCCTTTTCTTGGCGAATCAGTGATTGGTCAACCCCGTCTAAGGGTGAATAAAAATCATCCATTTGTTTTTTTACCAGTTACAGGCCCTGAGAGAATTTCTCTAACCTTACCCACGAGATATAGAGAGCCTGCCACCACGATAAGGTCTCCGGCCTGAGTGAAGGACTGGGCGGTTTTTAAGGCCTCATCAACGGAATCCGAGCTGTAAGACGGCGGGCTGTCCGGGCCTAAAGCCTTCCGCAACTGAGCTGGAGTGGCGGAACGATTTTCCTCTGGTCTTGCGAAGATCAAGCTTTGGCAGAAGGGAGCAATGCGCTTTAGACAGAGGGAATAATCCTTGTCGGCCATGGAGGCCCAGATCATAATCAGGCGGTGGTCGGAAAAATCAGCCAGAGCTTCAATCAAGGCCTCAACTCCGGCCGGGTTATGGGCTCCATCGAGAAGATAGTCCTGGCCGGCCACGTTAAGAAACTCCATTCGTCCAGGCCAGCGCACCGTTTTCAGCCCGGCCCTTATATCCTCATCATCCACCCTGATACCGTGGGCGGCGAGACCGTCAAGGGCGGCTATGGCCAGGGCGGCGTTCCCGCCTTGATAACTGCCGCGCAGGGCCAGCTCAAGGCCCTCCATATCCCGTGATTCTGATTTGTAACGCCACCCCGTGCCAGTCCCATCCTGACTCATGGTAAAATCCCGTTTCAAACGCCGAAGAGGTGCGGCAAGGGCCGCGGCCCGCCGCTCTATGACCTCACGGGCTGCCGGGCTGAGAACGCCGGAGATCAGCGGTACCCCTGATTTAATAATCCCGGCCTTTTCCGCTGCCACCTTGGGCAGAGTCCGGCCGAGATAGTTCTCATGATCCATGGAGACGTTGGTGATTATGGTGATGAGTGGAGTAATGACATTGGTGGCGTCTAAGCGCCCGCCCATCCCTACCTCAAGGATGGCGAGATCCACCTTTTGTTCAGCAAACCAAAGCAGAGCCAGGGTGGTGGTGAACTCAAAATAGGTTATCTGCTGGTCATTCATAACCGCCATGATGCGGGCGGCGTGCCGGGCAAAGTCCTCTTCGCTGATCAGAGCGTCGTTGATCTGGAAACGCTCCCGCACCGAAGAGAGGTGCGGGGAGGTATAGAGACCAACCTTGAGCTTTGCCCGGCTCAAAATGGCGCGCAGTGACATGGCCGTTGAGCCCTTGCCGTTGGTACCTCCGATATGGATAAAACGCAGATTATCTTCGGGATGTCCCAGGCGGCCAAGAAAATCGGTCATGGAGTCTAAGCCCAGTTTTATCTTGAAGAATTGGAGATTATCTAAAAAACGCCAGGTCTCGGCGTAGGAAAGTTCTTTGTTCATTAGTCTAACATTTCTAATTTGGCATAGTCCAGATTGATAATTTTCTGGCCGTGCCGGGCAAAGAATATCTGTACCGTGCGGGGTTTGACAATTTTCACAATCTCACCCCGGCCAAAAAACTGGTGCCGGACATGTTTATGTAATAAATCATTATCGTTGCCGGCCTTAATCCTTTCGGGGCGGCCGGGGGGCAGCGAGGCGGCCTCAATAACCGGGGCCGGTCGGAAATCCTTTTTGGCCCCTATGACCAGGTTAGGAGCCAGCTCGTCCAGAAAGCGGGAGATCAAGACCGGCTCCTGGTAGCGGCCCGGCGTTGCCGCCATTCGCGGATAGACGAGATAGAGCTTCTTTTTGGCCCTGGTGGCGGCCACATAGAGCAGACGGCGCTCCTCCTCTATCTCTTCCATAGTCTTGGCCATACCTGAAGGGAACTTACCCTCGGCCAGGTTAATGATAAAGACTGCCTGCCACTCCAGGCCCTTGGCGGAGTGCACGGTGGAGAGGATAAGTTTGCCTGCCTCTTTGGCGTGCGGGGTGTGATCGGCCGTTGGCGGATCAAGGGATGAATCCTCCAGAAAGGATTCCAAATCACTGTATTCGGCGATAATTTCCCGTAATTGTTCTAAATCGGGCAGCCGTCTGGGATAATCATCATGAAAGACGCGCTCGAATATATCCTGATAATAGGCCATAATCAGATCAAACTGGCCGACGGGGGCGTCAAGCTCCAGGAGCTGTATCAACATATCCTTGAGGGCCGTAAAATCGGCCTGCCATGATTTGGCGGGCTTATAGGCAGCCAGAGCCCCGAAAGGATCATCACCGGCACCGGTAATAGTATCCACAATACGCTGGGCGGTTTTGGGGCCGACCTTGTTTAAAAGAAGTAGAATCCGGTGCCAGGCCAGGGTGTCATTGGGGTTATAAACTACCCGCAGATAGGAAATAACGTCTTTAATGTGAGCGGTTTCCGTAAGTTTCAAGCCGCCGCGTTTTTCAAAGGCCAGGCCCCGTCTGCCCAGCTCCAGCTCCAGCTTATAGGAGTGGAATCCGGAACGGAAGAGGACGGCAATCTCCTCTGCCGCTACCCCGTCTGCCATGAGTTTTGCTATATGCTGACCGACATAGGCGGCCTGATCGCCATCGTTTCTCGCCTCATAAATGATGGGCTTTTCGCCGCCGTCAATGGAGGTAAAAAGATTCTTGGTGTATTTTTCCCTGGCATGTTCGATAATATTATTGGTCAGGTTGAGAATAGGCTCGGTACTGCGGTAATTTTCCTCAAGACGAATTATTTTGGTTCGCGGAAAGACCTCCGGAAATTCCATAATATTCCTGAAGTCCGCACCCCGGAAAGAATATATAGACTGTGAGTCATCGCCCACCGCCATTATATTACCGTGTGGCCTGGCTAACAGACGAATAATCTCGGCCTGGATATGATTGGTGTCCTGGTACTCATCAACCATAATATAGGAAAAACGTGCCGCAATATCGGCCCCGGCCTCGGGAAATTCGCTCAGCAGGCGGCGCAGATTAACCAGCAGATCATCGTAGTCCATCAGGTTATGGGCCAGCTTAAACTCCTGATAACCACGACGGATGGCGCTTAGCTCATCTATAAAATCAGCTAAATGCCAATAGCGCTCATTGATTATTTCATCCAAGCCCAGATTCTTGTTGACCACCTGCCCGAAAATATTGGCAATTGTCCGTTTATTGGGGAATTGACGTTCGGCCCCGCTTAGATTCATGGAGGACTTTAAAAGATTTATAATGCCCTCGGTATCGCCCCGGTCAAGGATTGTAAACTGGGGGGTATACCCCAGAAGATGGCCGTAACGGCGCAGAATACCGGAGGATATGGCATGGAAGGTACCGCTCCTTACCCCGTTGCAGGAATGGGCCAGCAAGTCAGCCGCCCTGGACAACATTTCCTGAGCTGCTTTGCGGGTAAAGGTGAGAAGGAGGATACGCTCCGGCTCTATTCCCTGCTCGAGAAGGTAGGCGACCCGGTAGATAAGCGTTCTGGTCTTGCCGCTGCCCGCCCCGGCAATAACTAAGGCCGGGCCGTCAACGGTAGTCGCCGCCTCGTATTGGGCCTGGTTTAAATTGTCATGATTAATGAGAGAATGGCCGGACTCGGTGGAGGGGCCAGATCCCTGTGATAATAATCCATTCATGGCCTGCTATATACCACAGGGAGTGGGACAAGACATCTTAAAAGTCGGCCGAAGATTCATCAGCATCACTTGAAGTTCCATTTCTGCTTGTTGATTCCGGCTTTAGACCGCGCTGTGCGCTTCTTGTATTACTGCTTTCGCATCCAATAAACAAATTAACGAGTTATCTTTTGCCCCCTTGGCAAGACCAGCGGCCAAGAATCGTTTATCTGTGGCGCCGAAATCAGGCATTGGCTCTATAGAGTCTTTGGCTAATTTTTCAACGGTTATGATTGAGTCTACTGCCACAGCAGTTTTGTCGCCAACATTTTCCAATATAATTGTAATTTCTTTTTTAGCCTGTTCCTGGGTAATTTCTATAAATGAAGAGAATAAATTTATCATTTCTGCCAATTCATTTTCTCTCGTACTTTCGATAAGCTTGATGGCTTCCCCCTGCTCGCCGTTTTTAATGGATTCTGCCACGTCAATTGCGACCTTATGAATTTGCCGGTGGGGTATTTTGAATTTTTTTAAGAACTCTCCTTCTTCGTAAGATTTGGGGATATAGGAATCGTACCATTGACCAAATTTGCACTTATGATGATTCGTGGCCAATTTAAACGGACGATTTTCCCGTACTGAACTTTCAAGCTCCGACAGCCAACTTTTATGGTCTTCTTCTCTTTGCTTGAGCATAACCATTTGCTCGCTGATTTTATCTAAAAACGAATCCATTCCGAGTCGTCTACGAAGGTCGATCAGAGGGGTTACCTGCCCTCTGATTTTTATCGCGCCGCGTATATATTGGGGGGCATGTGGTATTTTTGTGATATCCGGCATAGCAACCATACTCCTCACATATGGAGTAGCTACGCCATATCGTTCATTTTTCAAGGTGAAAACCACCCAAGGATAGTTATAATATTCATCCATTATCAGCTCCCTCTCTCATTCTTGATGCTATCGTAAAAAGTCGAAAGGTTTAATTCTTCCCCCTAATGACTTCATGGGGGTTATCTATGGTAAAATTGCCAAATGTGGACTTTTTGCCAGAGCATCATTCTTAATTTGCCGTTGGTTCAGGCAAGATACCATTGGCTTTTATAAATGTATCCGCCGGGGAGTTAACTCCATATTATCATACCGCCGGAGATTATTTTTTCTTATTACCTGTTGAATAGAGCGGACATAGGCCCAGCGCCGGGCGGAGTAATTAAGCAGACCGGCAGCGAGTTCAAGGGGATTATTGGTCTGACGGCGGATATTCCGAAAACGTCTATAGGCGGGCTGGCGGTTTAAGATCAGGCAGAATTCGCGCACCGAGTCCAGTAGGGAGGAGAATATCCGCACCCGGTGTTTTTTACCCTTTTCCCGATTGCCGGGGATCATACCTGGAATATTTTTGTCCCAGGTCCAGATGCCGAATATATTATTCCCCTCCACCGCGAACCGTGAAGTGCCCCAGGCCGACTCAATGCCGCCCTGAGCCAGAATGAGGCTGACCGGAACAGGCCGTACACGATGCCGCAGTTCAATCAGGTAATTGGTTTTGTATTTTTTGGTCAATTGCAGAATCCGCTGGGCCGCCTCAAGGGATACCTTGGGCCGCCAGGCCTGATATTCATGGGTAAGGTCTATATTAATATCACCGCCAAGGGCGTTCTTCAGCTTGTTGAGCAACCGGCTGTCC
>DRPV01000304.1 GCA_011330685.1 Desulfobacterales bacterium | reverse complement strand
GACAACAAATTGCTTTTTTGTAAAAAATGCTTATTATTTCGTAACTATTTCAGGCAACAAATTACCCGGAACTCGGAACCGTAACTCCGATTCAGATCCAGCTTATTACCTAAAGTTAGAGGTTCTGCCTGGGCAGTTTAGACAAAAAAACCAACAAACCCATAGGAGAAAAAATGTATAACCAGAGAGTAAGCCCACCCCCGATATCGAGCATCACTCAGGCCAACTCGCAGGCCTCGACAATCTTTTTGGCCAAGGTCTTCAACTGGATGGCTATCGGCCTGGCCCTCACAGGAGTTACGGCCTTTATAACAGTTAATTCACCTACCCTGCTGCGGGCTATATTCGGTAACAAAATGGTATTTTACGGCCTGATGTTCGCCGAGCTGGGGATGGTTTTTTATCTCTCAGCCAGAATCCAGAAAATGTCCGCTCAGGCCGCCACCGGCCTGTTCGCGGCCTATTCAATTCTAAACGGGATTACGTTGTCTGCCATTTTATTGGTCTATACCACAACTTCAGTGGCGGCTACTTTTTTTATCACCGCTGGTATGTTCGGGACTATGTCCGTCTATGGTTTCGTCACCAAGAAAGATCTCACCAGTATGGGATCTTTTTTATTCATGGGCCTGATCGGTATGATCATCGCCTCTGTAATTAATATTTTCCTGGCCAGCTCCATGATGTCATGGGTCATTTCCGCCATCGGAGTAATTGTTTTCACCGGCTTAACCGCCTACGATGTCCAGAAAGTCACCCGTATAGGGGCCTCTGGTATTATGGAACAGGGTGAGGCCACCATTCGTAAAACGGCAATCATTGGAGCCCTGGCCTTATATCTTGATTTTATAAACCTCTTTATAAGTCTGTTGCAGTTCACCGGTAATCGTCGATAAATTTTGTAACTATTCAGCAGCTAAGAAGAATAACCTGGCATCAATTTAAAATTACCAACAAAAATATTACCCTTAACCTATTGTTTATACAAGCATTTCAAATAAAGTATCAGTAGCTGGTATTTTTTGATTTAGCTTTTTAGCTAAAAGGTTTATAATAAGTATTATAGACGATATTTTAAGGACACAATCAGGTTTTAAATAATTTTAAGAGGTTATTAACATGAGTATGCCAAAGGTTTTAATAATTGACGATGAGGCTGCGGTACGAAATGCCATTAGCAAGGCCCTGAAGAATGAGGGCTACAAAATTATATTTGCTGAAGACGGACAACAGGGTATAGAATTAATGGAGACAGAAAAGCCCATCCTGGTTTTTTTGGACTTAAAAATGCCGGTTATGGATGGAATAGCCGTTCTCGAGAAGGTACGTCCCCAGCATGATGACCCTTATTCCATCGTCATTATAACCGCCCATGGCGATGACAAGGATATTCAAAAATGCTATAAATTAGGGGCCGCAAACTTTTTACGCAAACCCTTAAGTATGACGGAAATCTGTAGTCTGGCGAAAAGCTGCGTTGACAAAAAGAATATTGAACGTGAATTAGCCCAGCACCGCGACAATCTTGAGGCCCTGGTTGCCCAAAAGACCGCTAAAATAAAGGAGCAGATGAAGGAGCTTAAGGACAAGAGCAAGACCCTGAACAGCGCCAACATGTCTTTGAGAATTCTTATTAAACAGTTAAGTGACGCTCAGAATGAAGAACGAACCGCGAATCTCCCCAACCTTAAGGAGTTGGTACTGCCCAATAAAGAACAGTTGGAGGCCATTTTATCCAGCCCCTCCGAACGCTCCTATATTGAAAACATCATGCTCAATCTCAACCGGGTAACCTCAACCTTCTCAAAAAAATTATCACAGATGAATTACGGCCTAAGCCCTAAGGAAATTCAGGTAGCCGACCTTATTCGCATCGGCCTGTCCAATAAAGAATCGGCCTTGCAGATGAACGTCACGAAGAGTACAGTGGAGTTTCATCGTGATAATTTACGAAAAAAAATGGGCTTGAAGCATAAAAAGAAAAACCTGCGGGCCTTCATCCTGGCCTTAGATGCTACTTTTCAGGAAAAGGCCAACGCTTAACTTTAAAACAGCGAGGCAAATATGAAAAAAACTCTATTATTATCAGCTCTGGTTTTATTTATTTCCGCAGGCTGCGTAACCGACCGGGCTCAAACCGGAGCCATAGGCGGCGCGGCAGGCGGCGCAATTATCGGCCAGGCTATTGGTCATAATACCGGGGGAACTTTAATTGGAGCCGCGGTTGGCAGTCTGCTGGGCTATATGGTCGGTAACGAGATGGATAAGGCCGATAAGATCAGGCTCAATGACGTTTATGAAACCAGCCCTTCAAATCAAACCACGACCTGGCGCAATCCTGATTCAGGAAATCGTTATCAGGTTACTCCAGAGCCGGCCTATAAGGATAACAGCGGTCAATACTGCCGGGAAGCTCAAATTTTGACCACCATTGATGGTAAGGCGGAAAAGACTACGGCCACGGCCTGCCGTGAAAATGGACGCTGGGTAATTCAATAGATGGATGACCTCTTTCTTCGTGAGGCGATAAAGTCTTTTCTAAAGGAGGATCTCAGCCAGGGAGATATAACCAGCGACGCAATCTTTCAGACCGCCGACGTTGGCGGAGCCGTCTTTATCGCTAAATCCCCCTTGATTTGCGCCGGCGTTGAAATAGCGGCTCAGGTCTTTAAAACTCTGAACCCGGCCATAAACTGCCGCTCATTTGCCAACGACGGCCGGCAAATAAGCGTTGGGGATAAACTGCTGGAGATCAGCGGCCCGGTACTTGATCTGTTAAAGGCCGAGCGAGTCGCCTTAAATCTCTGCCAGCGGTTATGCGGCATAGCAACCTTAACGTCTTCTTACGTCAACAAGGTTGCTGACTTGCCGGTAAAAATTGTTGATACAAGAAAGACCACCCCTGGTCTGCGCCGTTTCGAAAAATATGCGGTTCGAGTGGGGGGCGGTCACAATCACCGTTTCAGCCTCGGAGACGGTGTTCTCATCAAAGACAACCATATCGCGGCGGCTGGTTCTATCGGTCAGGCCGTAAAAAAAGTACGGGCTTTTGCCCCTCATACTCTAAAAATTGAGGTAGAGGCGGAAGACCTGTCCCAGGTAATGGAGGCAGTCGACTGCGGGGTAGATATTATTCTGCTGGATAATATGTCCATCCACATGCTGAACGACGCGGTAAATATCGCCAAAGGCCAGGCCATTTTAGAGGCCTCGGGGGGTATTAATCTTCTGAACCTGCGCGAGACAGCTGAAACCGGGGTGGATATTATTTCCATAGGCGCCCTTACCCACTCCGCCCCGGCCAGCGATATAAGCATGAAAATGCTTTAATCTGCCGTAATCAGTGTCTATCCCTAAAGTCTTTATTCTGCGCGCCCCTTTTTTGCTGCATCAACAATAGCCTGTACCATATGAGGAATGGTATACTCAGAGGGCTGAATATCAATATTAATCCCATTTTTTAGTGCTGTCGCCGTGGTAAGCGGGCCTATGGCAGCAGTTTTAACACCGGCCATACGTTCAGAAAGTTCTGAAGCGGGACAATTCAGCATATAAAGAAAGTTTTGCACCGTTGACGAGCTCGTAAAGGTGACCATATCCACCTCTTTTTCAGCAATTAAACGCTGTAATTCTTTCTCCCGGCCCTTGGGTCTGACATTTTTATATACTGGGACTATCTCAATCTCTGCCCCTGCCTGCCGCAGAATATTCGGCAGATCATCACCGGCCTTTACGGCCCGCGGCAGGAGGAATTTCTTTTTCCCCTGGCCCTGGCTCAACAACTCAGCCGCCAGCCCCTGGCCGGTAAAATCCCCCGTTGGCACCAAGTCAGCCCGCAAGCCATAGGAGCGTAAATACTCGTCAGTGGCCTTACCCACCGCCGCTATTTTTACTCCTCCCAGGGCTCGGGCATCAAGGCCCAACTCAAAGAGACGACCGCAGAAAAATTTAATAGCGTTAATGCTGGTAAAGAGCAGCCAGTCAAAGCCGGTTAAACCCTCAATGGCCTCATCAACTAATTGCCAGGAATCAGGGGGCTGCAGAGCGATGGTGGCAAATTCAAGACAGTCCGCCCCCTGCTCCTCTAACAATTCCACTAAGTCACTGGCCTGTTCTCTGGTTCTGGTCACCATTATTCTTTGACCAAGGAGCGGTTTATGCTCAAACCAGTTCATGGTCTGCCGCAACCGCACCACCTCACCCACCACAATTACCGCCGGCGGGGTAATTTTTTCCCGGGCCGCTATTTCCGCCATGGTCTCCAAGGTACCGGTTATGGTATGATGACTTGGGGTTGAGGCCCAGCGAATTACCGCGACCGGCGTTTTGGGGTCACGGCCATAACGGATAAGACGCTCCATAATCACCGGAAGATTTTTGATTCCCATATAAAATACCAGGGTGCCGACCCCGGTGGCCAGCTTATCCCAGGCTATATTACTGGTCTTTTTGGTGGGATCCTCGTGGCCGGTCACAAAGGCCACGGTGGCGGTATATTTACGATGAGTAATTGGAATCCCGGCATAGGTAGCCGCGGCGCTGGCCGCCGTTACCCCCGGCACCACCTCAAATGAAACCCCGGCCTGGGCAATTTCCTCTAACTCCTCACCACCACGACCAAAAATAAAGGGATCGCCGCCCTTAAGCCGCACCACTATTTTGCCGCTCAAGGCCCGGTCAACAATCATCTCATTAATTTGCTCCTGGGTGTGAGAATGAACCTTACCGCCCCTCTTCCCCACGTAGAGCAATTCCGCCTCAGGCGAAACGAAATTAAGCAGTTTTTTGTTGGCTAAATAGTCATAAATAACCACCTGAGCTTTTTTCAACAGGGCTTGGCCCTTAATTGTAATCAAGCCAGGATCCCCCGGCCCCGCACCAACTAAATAGACCTTACCACCGTGATTTTTATGTTTCATTTTCTTCATTACGTCTTAATTACCTTATTTAGGATTCCACCGCATCTACGCATAACAACGGCCGAATTCTTAAAGAAATTCGGCCGTCTCTGAGGGCATCTTTGACCACGCTCCCAATGTATTTCGTTTGTCTGCTAATTCCTGACGGCCAGCTCCTGACCGTAAACCTCTTCGAGAATGGCCCTGGCTCCCATGTCAAGCAGCTCATGGGCCAGTTTTTTACCAAGTGACTCGGCTTCAGAGGCCAGGCCGTTAACTGATTTTTTTAAGACTTTCTCACCATCCACCGAGGCCACCAGCCCCTTAAGGGTAATATTGTCACCATCTACCAGGCAATGTCCGGCAATGGGAACCTGGCACCCTCCCTCTAAGGTAAGCAGAAAGGCACGCTCAGCGGTCACCGCCACCGTAGTGTCACGATGATCCAAAAAACCAAGCCCGGCCCGCAGCTCTTTATCGGCCGTGCGCATCTCAATCCCCACGGCTCCCTGTCCCACCGCTGGAAGCATCTCGGCGGGCTCAAATAAAGAGGTGATCCGTTTGGAAAGTTTTAACCGGTTAAGACCGGCAGCCGCTAAAATAATGGCATCATACAGACCCTCGTCTAATTTGCGCAGGCGGGTATCGAGGTTACCGCGCAGATCGTCAATAGCCAGATCAGGCCGTAGAGCGGCTAACTGCGCCCGCCGCCGTAAACTGCTGGTTCCTACCCTGGCCCCGGCCGGCAGTTCGGTAAGAGAGTTATATTTATTAGAGACAAAGGCGTCACGAGGATCTTCCCGGCGGGTAATAAGGCCAAGGGTAAGACCTTCCGGTAATTCAGCCGGGACATCCTTCATGGAATGAACGGCAATATCCGCCTCACCGGACAGCATTGCCTCCTCCAGTTCCTTGACAAAGAGCCCTTTACCGCCGACCTTGGCCAAAGGAACATCAAGAATCTTATCACCCTTGGTAATTATTTTGAGCAGTTCCACGGTCGTTCCTGGATTCTCCGCCTCAATCTGCTCCTTTATCCAATTACTCTGGGCTAGAGCGAGAAGACTTTTCCGGGTGCCTATTTTTACCAACTTCTGCATAATTGTTACCTTATCTCTTAATTACGATCATCTTACCGTGCTCTTGTAACTTAAATCCAGGACAGAAATAATGTATTCCACCTTGAAACCATCTCAGAATATTGCCGACAATGGCAGTGCGGTTTGTTGACCACTGTCTCAACCTTTAAACGCTTACACACGGCCGCGAGCAGCAAGTTCATCCAGTAGGGCGGCAGCGAGAAGCGGAATCATCAGTTCATGATGCCCGACGATCGAATATCCCTTGCCGCCCCCGGCTGTCGGCCGGTTCACGACATTGGTCAAGGGACGGTATTGCCGGATAAAATCAAAATTGGCGGTGGTAAAATCGAGCACCTTATGACCCAGATTTCTGACTACTGTCAGAGCCTTTAAAAAGACCTCCGGCAGGAGTACCGCTGAACCGATATTGAGATACGCACCGCCTTCAAGATCAGCGACTATACCACAGAACAGGCGAAAATCCAAATACGAGGCCCGCCCGGTATCGGCCCCGCTGCATGAAGGGTGGATATGGACAATATCCGTCCCTATAGCCACATGAACAGTCACCGGAATCTGCAGGCGGCGGGCCGAAGCCAGCAGACTATAGGAGTTATAAGGCAAATCATGAGCCAGGAGGGCATCACCCATGGCCTGGCCCAGGCCGGTATCCGGCCCGGCTGCCGAGACAGCCTCATTTATAAATTGGCCGGTCTCCCTGGCAGCTCCAAAGGCCCCGCTGTCCAGAACCTGCCCTACCTCCTCCGAGGTTCGTCCAGCCATGGCAATTTCGGTGTCATGCACCACTCCAGCCCCGTTTAAGGCCAGAGAACTGATAATCCCGCGCTCCATCAGATCAATCAGCAGCGGATTCAGGCCCACCTTTATAACATGGGCGCCCATGCCGATCATAATGGGCCTCTTCGCCTCATGAGCCGTGGCAAGCCGCCCGATAAGTTCAGGAAAATCCACGCCTAACAGCTGCTTAGGCAGGGAGTTTATCAATTGACGCACCGTCTGACCAGGACGCTGAGGCTCCGCAAAATCGGCTACCGTCACCTTACTCTGCCGATCATGAATAGAATAGGTATGCAAACCGCTCAGATCTATGGGTTTCCAGCTCATCATTCAGCCCCTCCAAACATTTTTTCGTCCACCAGCTGACATATTATATGTTCAACCCAGAGATGGGTCTCCTGGATATGGGGGGTGAAAGAGGTTGGGACATTCAAGCCGAAATCCACCATGGCCAGCAGACGGCCGCCCTCGCCACCGGTGAGAGCGGCGGTCTTCATCCCCAGCTTTCCGGCCTCCTCAATGGCCCTGATAACATTTTCGGAATTACCACTGGTTGAAATCCCCAGAGCCAGATCCCCGGCCCGGCCCAGGGCGGTAATCTGCTTGGCGAATATGTCAGCAAAGGAAAAATCATTGCCGATACTGGTAAGAATAGAGCTGTCCGTGGTCAGGGCCAGAGCCGCGAGAGGGGGACGGTCAATTAGAAAGCGATTAACAAATTCCGCCGCCATATGCTGGGCATCGGCAGCACTGCCGCCATTACCAAAGACTACAATCTTGTTATCATTCCGCAGAGTTTCAATAATGGCCGCAACCAAGGTGTAAATCTGCCCCTTATTCGCGGTGGCGAAGTTCTCCCTGACCTCATTGGAGGCCCGCATACCAGCTATTAATTTATCTGCCATTTTTTAAAGATTTTGTGATTTTGTAACTCAGTGTGATATTCTAAAAATAACAGCCCGGTAATTATTCTTCCGCTCTGATATATGATGCTCTGGTAAAAAGTCCACATTTGGCAATTTTACCATGGGTAACCTCTTGAAATTATTAGGGGCAGAATTAGACCTTTCGACTTTTCACGATAGCATCATATATAGATGAAGGCCTTATAACGTCTTAAAAACAAGAGGATGTTTATCAACCCCGGCTATTTTTGTCAATGGCAGATTTTTTTTGCACTTATAACTCTTTTTTTGATAAACTATGCGACAGAGGACTTTTCACTTGAGAAATCCAGCAAGAATGACACACTATTGACATCATCAAGCTATAAGCGTTCATTAGTTAGGTGATCCGCCGACACAAATTAATAAGGTTCCTAAAAATATATGGAGAACAAAATGCGTGAAACAGACTATTTGAAAGATAACGAGAAGGTACTGCGAATATTAAAAGACGCTGACAAATTCAGCCCCTTTTCATCTGAGGACATATTATCATTTATGGAACATGGCCAATTACTGGAATATGACCAGAAAGAGGAAATAAGTAATGAAAACAAAAAGGAGTTTTTTGTCTACTTTTTGATGTCCGGCGCGGTACGAATCAGCCGGGGAGGTGAAGAAATCAAAACCCTGCGCCGTACCGGTGAAATATTTGGTGATATGAGTCAGGTTGATGAGTCGTCATTACCGGTCACCGTCACCGCTTTAGGTAAAACCCTGGTATTACGTCTCGACAGTACCCCGTCCGGCAAAAAATCTTCACCCAAAGAACTGGCTCTTGGTTATAGTATTTACCGCCTGTTCTGTGAGGTTTTAGCCGAACGTCTACGTTCCGCCACCGAGGAGAACGTAGCCCTCAAGAAACAACTGGCCGCCCTGGACGCTTAAGAAGAATGGCAATACACACCTCTGTGGTTCTGGTCGGGCCGCAGGGATCACTGAATATTGGTTCCGTGGCTCGGTCTATGCTGAATTTTGGTCTTGAGGAGTTGCGGCTGGTCAACCCGGCCGTATCCCATCTCAATGACGAGGCCCGGCGGATGGCGGTAAAGGCGGTTCACATTCTTGAACAAGCCCAAATTTACCCTGATTTACAAAGCGCCCTGGCGGATTGTAATTTAGCCATGGGTGCCACCCGGCGTTTTGGTAAATACAGGCGTGACTTTCTTCATCCATGGCAGGCTGCCGGGCAGATTATAGATTTAGCAGACCACAGTCGGGCGGCTCTGGTCTTTGGGCGGGAAGACCACGGCCTGTCCACAGATGAGATAGATCTCTGCCAGAGACTGATAACCATTCCAGTACACGATAAATTACCCTCGTTAAATCTGGCTCAGGCGGCCACAGTCTGCCTGTATGAATTACACAAGGCCCGCAGCGCAGACACCAGGAACCGCACCCATGAAAAAACCATGGCCCCCGGCGCCGCCCTTGAGGCCATGTGCCGGCATATGCGTCAGACTCTGCTTGATATTGACTTTCTTGACCACCAAAACCCTGACCATATCACCCGTGCCTTTCGGCAGATTTTTGGCCGGGCCGGGTTAAACGACCGGGAAGTGCAAATCATGCAGGGCCTGTGGAGCCGTATTGACTGGTTGCGGCAAAATACTGTTCGACACAACTAATGTAAAAAAACAATAATAACCAAAAGGATGAATAGATGAATACAATTAAACAAACAGCCCTCATAATTTTTATCGCCCTGTTCTTAACTGCCGGCCACGCCTTTACCAGCCACGCCGCCGGTAATTGTGCCTATATTTTAAATACAAAATGCACCACCTGCCATAATCTGGGCCGGATCTGCCGCAAATTAGGGAAAAAGAAAAAATCAAAATGGCTGACGACCGTCAAACGTATGGTGCGCCATGGCGCGCCTTTGAGCAAAGCTGAGGTTAAGGAACTTGCCACCTGTCTTACTGAACAAAATGCCAGCGTCAAGGATGCCTGCAAGTGAGATTAAAAGGTAAATTAGTATTAGGCTTCACCAGCGTTGTCTTCGCCTCACTCGCCATTCTGGGGGGAATCATTTACTACACCTTTGCCCAGGGCATCCAAAAAGACACCAGGCAGATTCTTACCCTCCAGACGCGGCAGACAGCTATGGCCGTCCACAACGCCCTGCATTACCAGATTAACGATATCGTCATAGCTATAAGCCCCAGCATCAACCGCCTCCGCCGTAATCAGGCCCTGGATGCCGTGGCGCTGGAGAACCTGCGGGCAATAACAGACAAGGTACCTTTAATAAAGTCCCTCTATCTCTACCGGAACAGCACCGCCGCAGTCATCCCCCTGTCAACGAGGCGCAATGCCCCCTGGCTGATAGACAACCTGAAAAACCTGAAAAATTCAGCTCCTGGAAAAAGCAGCTTCTGGTTTCACTCCCACAACCATCTATATTTAGCTTTGGCGCTGACCGCGTTTAATAACAAAAATAGCAAAAAAGACCAAAATATCCTCGTGGCAGAAATAAATGAACCGGCCCTGAGTGAGTTTATAAATTCACTCACGACTATCAAGGGTTCGGTACTCTATCTGAGCCAGGGCGGTAAACTCCTCATCCCGCCGATCTCGACGACAGGCAGGGGCGGTAAGTTTAAACCGCCGGAATTCTCCCGAATTCAGGCCGCCTTAACCAAAGGCGGTATATTAGAGAACCAGGGCCGGATCTACCAGCCGAAACCGCAATTATTCAGCAGCCGGATCAGCATCCTGATACCACGTTCCTTCTATCAATCCCGGCTGAGTATTTTAAGGGACAGGATAATTACCGCCCTGCTTATCGTAGCCTGGTGTGCCATCTGGATTATTTTTATTATCGCCCAGCGCATTGTGCGTCCCGTACAGCGTTTAAACAAATTAACCAGGGACACTATCGCCTTTAATTATACCAGCGAACTTGAAATTAAACCAAGCGATGACGAAATAGGTGATCTAAGTTTAAATTTTGAGAATATGCGCCTGAAAATTAAGGATTTGGTGACCAAGGATCAACTGACACACGTCTTTAACCGCTGCTTTCTCATGCACATCTTTGAATTGGCGCTTTTAAAGGCCCTGCGGCTTGAGGAAACTTTAAGCTGCATAATGATTGATATTGATTATTTCAAAAAGGTAAACAATACCTTCGGCCATCAGGCCGGTGATGAAGTTCTGGCTATGGTGGGGAAAATATTGTTGCAACATACCAGAGATTACGACACCCCGGCCCGCTACGGCGGTGAGAAGTTCATCTTTATACTGCCGGATACTACAATCGACACGGCCGGCAAAATTGCCGAGCGCATCCGCAGGGCCATGGAACAACAAACTGTACACATTGAAGGTCAGCGCATAAACTGTACCTTGAGCCTGGGAATTGCCGAGCTTGATAAACACACCGCCAATACAACGGAACAGATAATCAGTCATGCCAGTACTGCCCTGCGCCGAGCCAAAGATAACGGCCGCAACCAGATCAGTATTTTTGTAAGCGCTTCATAACCTTCCCGCCACTGTTCTACTCCTCCCCCTTGCAAGTCAGAGCTTGACATATTAGCTAAAAAGCGGCATTTTAGAAAGATTTTCGCCAAGTTAATATTTTATAAAATTTTCGTTGTCCACGTAACCGTTCAGCAGAGGCAACAAATTACCCTCGACTCGTAAACTGTAACCGTTCACAATCAAAAATATATAGACAAATGACAAGCAATAACAAAACAGACGAGGCTGCCGAGCTGCCCAAATCATATGAATTTCACGAAGTAGAGGAACGCTGGTACCAGGAATGGTTAAGCAAAAAAACCTTCAGCGCCACAATGGTTGAGGGCCGGGAATCTTTTTCCATTGTTATACCTCCACCCAACGTCACCGGGGTACTCCATATAGGCCACGCCTTAAATAATACCCTGCAGGATATCCTGGTTCGTTACCGCCGGATGCAGGGCATGAACGTCCTCTGGGTACCCGGCACCGATCATGCCGGAATTGCCACCCAGAATGTGGTGGAACGGCAGTTAGCTGCTGAAGGCACCGACCGCCATGCCGTGGGCCGTAAGGAATTCATCAAACGGGTCTGGAAATGGCGGGCCGAATCCGGCGGCCAGATCATTAATCAACTCAAACGACTGGGCTGTTCCTGTGACTGGGACAGGGAACGTTTCACCATGGACGAGGGGCTGTCCAAGGCGGTACGCAAGGTTTTCACCACCCTCTACAACGAGGGGCTGATCTACAAAGGTGATTATATCATCAACTGGTGTCCCCGCTGCCACACCGCCCTCTCCGATCTTGAAGTGGAGCATGAGCCCACCGCTGGTAAGCTTTATAATATCCGCTACCCCTTTGCCGCTGGTGACGGCTATCTGACGGTAGCCACTACCCGGCCGGAGACCCTGCTCGGTGACGCGGCAGTGGCAGTACATCCCGATGACGGGCGTTATAATAAAATGACGGAGAAGGCGGTGATTCTACCGCTTGTCAATCGCAAAATACCGCTTGTTTTTGATACTCATGTTGAAAGGGAGTTCGGCACCGGGGCCCTGAAAGTTACCCCGGCCCATGACCTTAACGACTTTGAGATCGGCCGTCGTCACGATCTGCCCCTGCTGGTTATTATGGACGATAACGGGGTGATGAACGAGCAGGCCGGTAAGTATATGGGCATAGACCGCTTCGCCTGCCGTGAACAGATTGTCAAAGATTTAGAGGCCGCCGGACTGTTGGAGAGTATCGACGATTACGAGCACGGGGTTGGTACCTGCTACCGTTGTCATACGGTGGTGGAGCCCCGCTTGTCCAAGCAATGGTTCGTCTCCATTAAGTCCCTTGCTAAAGACGCCATCGCCGCCGTCAAAGACGGCAGAATCCGCCTCCATCCCAAATCCTGGGAGAACACCTATTACGACTGGATGTATAATATCAGGGATTGGTGTATCTCCCGGCAAATCTGGTGGGGGCACCAGATTCCGGCCTGGACCTGTAAGGACTGCGGTGAGCTTTCGGTAGCCGATGAAGACCTCACCGTCTGCCCCAAATGCGGCAGCCTGGAACTGGAGCGGGAAACCGATGTCTTAGACACCTGGTTCAGCTCCGGGCTTTGGCCCTTCTCAACCCTGGGCTGGCCCGACGACACCAGAGAACTGCAATATTTTTATCCCACCTCTGTTCTTATCACCAGTTTTGACATCCTCTTCTTCTGGGTGGCGCGCATGATTATGATGGGCCTCCACTTCAAGGGTGAGGCTCCCTTTAAGGATGTCTATCTCCATGCCCTGGTGCGCGACGCCAACGGTCAAAAGATGAGTAAATCCAAGGGTAATGTCATGGACCCCTTGATTGTCATGGATAAATACGGCACCGACGCCTTCCGTTTCACCCTTACCGCTTTTGCCGCTCAGGGACGGGATATCCGCATATCTGAGGACAGGATTGAGGGCTACCGCCATTTTATCAACAAGATCTGGAACGCGGCCCGTTTCGCCCTCATGCATGTTGACGCCGAGACGGTGGATTTTGATTACCCCCAATTATCTCTGCTCAACAAATGGATATTAAGCCGGCTGACAACAACGGTTGCCGACTACCAGCGGGCCCTGGATAATTTCCAGTTCAACGAGGCGGCCTCGGCAGTCTATCAATTCATCTGGCATGAGTTCTGCGACTGGTATCTGGAGTGGATTAAACCGGCCCTCTATAACGGCAGCGCGGCCGATAAAGCCGAGAGCCAGGCGGTTCTGCTTACGGTTTTGGAGACCAGCATCAAGATTCTCCATCCTATATCACCCTTTATCAGCGAGGAAATCTGGCACGCCCTGCCCGGTGAACGTCATACCCTGATGACCGAGTCATTTCCTGAACCAGCCCCGGAATGGAAGTCAACAGCTATTGAGAAAACCTGTAACCTGCTCATGGGGATAATCGGGGGCATCAGAAATATCAGAAGCGAGATGCAGATTCATCCCACCATGGAGATTACGGCCATTATCAGCGGCGGCAGCGCCGATGAACGGCGGCAGCTCGAACAATACGCCGCCCATATCACCGCCATGACCAGGGTAACAGAGTTCCATATTGAGGCCCAGGCCCAATGCCCCAAAGGGGCGGCCTCCTACATCTTTGGCGATATAGAAATCTTTGTCCCCATGAGCGGTCTCATTGACGTGGAGAAAGAGCTGGCAAAACTTGACCGGGAACAGAAAAAAATAGAAACCCAGATGCAGCGAACCAAAGGTAAGCTGGCCAATAAAAAATTCCTGACCAATGCCCCGGCCGAGGTAATCGCCAAAGAGGAGGAAAAGGCCGCCGCCGGAGAGGCGGCCCTGGCCAAAATCAGGGAAAGCCGCCTGCGGCTTGGAGAGTTATAAAACAGACATCGAGACTCCGAATAGTAACCATCCGGCTTTGAATAAACTCATAAAATGAAAATCAATCTGCATTTAAGGAGGATTCAATGACCCAGGCGAGAAGTTCCTGGCAGTCGAATATGGGGTTCCTGCTCGCCGCAATCGGCTCAGCAATAGGGCTGGGCAATGTCTGGCGTTTCAGTTATATGGTCTATAAATTCGGCGGCGGGGCATTTCTGGTGCCCTATGTGGTAGCGCTGATTGTCGCCGGTCTGCCCATAATAATTCTTGAATACGGCCTGGGCCATTTTGAGAAGGCGTCATCGCCATTAAGCTTTGCCCGAATTGACCGCCGTTTTGAATGGCTTGGCTGGTGGATGCCCATTGTAGCCATGTTCGGGATCATGCTTTTTTACTCGGTGGTGATCGGCTGGTGCTTTAACTATCTCCTGTACTCCTTTTCACTCTCCTGGGGGGCTGATCCGCAGGGTTTTTTCTTTAAACAGTTTCTGGAACTTTCCGGCAGCGCCGCCAATCTGGGCGGACTGAGAATTCCCATTGTCCTGTCAACCCTTCTGGTCTGGGTACTTTGCTGGATGATCTGTTTTCGTGATGTTCGTCACGGTATCGAACGTGCCAGTATGGTGTTTATGCCGATTTTGTTTTTGCTTACCATAATAATTGTGCTCTGGTCAGTGTCCCTGGACGGTGCCTCTGACGCCATCTTCAATCATTATCTGCACGCGGACTGGACAAAAATAAATCTTTTTGCCACCGATCCGACCATCCGTAAGGCCGCGGGAAAGGTCTGGGCCGCCGCTTTCGGCCAGATCTTTTTCACCCTGTCTCTCGGTTTCGGCATCATGATCACCTACGCCAGCTATCTTCCCGATAAAAACAACATAGCAAGAAACGCCTTTATCACCGCTGTCGTCAATTGTCTCTACTCCTTTGGTGCCGGTTTTGCCGTCTTCGGAATAGTGGGATTCATGGCTAAAAGTCAGGGCCTGCCATTTCAGGATGCCATCAAGGGCGGCCCTCAATTAGCCTTTGTCGTCTATCCCAAGGCCATATCCCTGCTTCCGGCCTTCAATACCCTCTTCGGGGTGCTTTTCTTTTTTATGCTCCTCGTCGCGGGCCTCACCTCGGGTGTCTCCCTGATTGAGGCCTTTACCTGTTCAATAATCGACAAATTCGGCTATTCAAGGAAAAAGGTGGTGACTATGGTCTGCCTGGCAGGTTTTTTGGGAAGCCTCGTATTTACCAGCCGGGGCGGGCTCTATCTGCTTGATATTACCGACCACTTTATCACCAATTACGGCTTGGTCGCGGGCGGATTGTTAGAGTGTATTATTGTCGGCTGGGTGTTAAAGGCCACGGTACTGAGAAATCATATAAACAGACAAGGCGCTCACCTGCCTGCCCTATGGGCTTTTTCCATCCGCTATATCACTCCGGCCGTGCTTTTTTACCTTCTTTATCTGTCCTTTACGGGTGATATGGGGAAAAACTATGGCGGTTATCCCACCACCCAACTCGTTATTTTCGGGGCCGGCTGGATGTTGATTTGTTTTATAGCGGCAATTGCCTTCGCCTTCAGCCCCTGGAAGCCGGAAAGACTGAAAAGAAGGCACCGCCCCGAAGAAGATGATCTGCTCGTCTGATACATCCACTTTGCCCTTATTTATCCCCGTAAATCGGGTAACTGCATAGCTGGTTTATTGTTAATCTGCTTATAGGTCTTGCACTGGCGGCAGTTAGCCATCTTCTCATGATAAGTGCCCTGTTCCTTACCGCCGCACTGGGTGCCGGTAACCATCCAGCAATCCCCGCCATGTTCGGGATAGGCCGGGCAGCTCTGGCGGCGCTTGGCCGGGCACTCCATAACCTCCCAGCAGACAGAATTACTCCGGCCCCCACCCTTATTGCTATAAGCCGTCTCATAGACGTTACATTTGCGACAACCGGCCATCTTCTCACGGTAGGAGCCCTGTTCCTTACCACCGCAAAGGGTAGAGGTTACCGTCCAGCATTGGCCGCCCTTCTCAGGATAGGCCGGACAGTTATCCCGCCTCTCAGCCGGACAGTTAAGCATCTCCCAACAGGTAACCTTGGTCTTGGGGGCGCTGATAACAATACCGGAATCATTCCCGGCCCCGCGTACCAGGCTCACGAGACTGCCCACCATGAGCCCCATCTCCTCAGACTGGGATGTCAGCCTGTCTGCCGCGTCAGCCGAATTAATGGCCGTAGACGACATATTCTGGGTTATCTTATCTAATTCAGTCGCGGCGGTGGTTATTTCATCAATCCCCCGGCTCTGCTCCGCGCTGGCCTGACTGATGGCGGTAGTTTTATCCCCGATCCCGGTGGCCGAGGTAATTATATGTTCAAAATCATCGTTAACCTCCTTTAAGGCCTCGGCGCTCCTGCTGATTTTAGACACATTACCATCTAACAACTCCCTGGTGCTTTGGGCCGCCTCAGCCGTACGTCCAGCCAAATTCTTTACCTCGTCAGCGACCACCGCGAACCCGGCCCCGGCCTCACCGGCCCTGGCCGCCTCCACTGCCGCATTCAAGGCCAGCAGGTTGGTCTGAAAGGCGATGGAGTCAATGGTATTAATTATGGCTCTGATATTACCGCTGTCGCGCTCTATCTCCTCCATATTACGAGTCAGGGTTACCAGAGATTTTAAGGACTGAGCGGATTTTTCCAGATTTTCATTCATCAAGGCCTCGGAACCGGCGCTTAAGTCAGCAGTCTGCCGACTCATGGCGGTCATCTCCTCGAGGGAGGCGGAGGTCTGCTCAACGGTTGCGGCTTGTTCCGAGGCGTTCTGGGCCAGGGTCTGGCTGACAGCCTGCACCTCTCCTGCCGCAGCTGCCACCTGTAAGGCATTCTCCTCAATACCCATGGCTATTTTATCCAGTACAGAGGAGGCCCCCCTGATATTGAACCAGGACAACAGTCCGCCAATGAGGGCGATAAACGTGGTCAGCGCCAAGACCAGCCAGGCAAAGGACAGGGCCTTGCCGCCCATACTCCGCAGAGCCAGACCGGAGACGGCTCCAATGATTATAGTAAAAGCAACCAACATTCCGGAATTCAAGGCCATTCTACGACCTAGACTTAGATTATGCCATCGTCTCATATCTCTTTCTCTCTCCTTCGGCCTGTTTTACGCTTTACCGCCCAACGATAGGAAACAGGCTGTCTAATTTAAGCTCCTTAAAGAGCTCAAGAAGATGCGGCGCCAGATTAATCACACTCAGGCGGCCCCCACCCACGGTAAAATTCTTATAGAACAATAATATCTTGCCAATGGCCGAGCTCCCCATAATCTCGGTACCTATGAGATTAATCTTAACGACTGCCGGAGCTTGAGCAAGAAGGGCGGTAAAGGCCTCCTTCAACTGTTCAGCCCCCTGCTCATCAAGCTCACCAGTGATCATGATTTCAGTCTCATTTTCTTTTTGAGTAATTGCGGTATCAATAGTCATGTTATTCCTCCTTTCTTGATGAAGGCATTGATTCGTCGTTCCTGTCTTCCGCCCTACGCATCATTATTCCCGATGAATAATAATAGAGCTCAAAAACATCCAGAATCAACAACTTCATTAATTGTATTACATATTTTTATAACAGGGAGAGTTGCGCGCCTGTTTAGCAAGCCTCTAATTTTCAAACGACAGCACAACTTTACGCCCCCCGTCACGCCAGCGTACCGACGAGCAGAATTTACGCATGGCGAATATCCCCCGGCCTGTCAGGTTAGAGATTTTAGCGGGTTCAACCGGATCCGGTATGTTATCGGGATCAAAGCCCGGCCCGCTGTCAGTGATCTCCATATTCCAGTCGTTACCCTGCCAGCAGCGCAGCAGAATAGGCCGAGTGGGGTTCTCCGCGCTGCCATGATGCCAAGCATTCAAAACAGCCTCACTCAATGCCATCTGCTGACACGAACCGCGAACTCCTGCCGGCAGCTGAGAGCGCACCACATTCACTAATTCATCAATATTGCCAAAATCCGCCGCCCGCAGCTCCTGTACCGCCGCCCTGCTGCTATCCTCTATCTCTATCAGCAGGAGTGAAAGATCATCGTCCAGGTCTTCCCGCCGCCGGCTGCCCTCATCACCCCACAAACGCTGCAACAAATCACGCAGCAGGTTGTTTACCGGCATGGCGGCCCGCCCCTTGACAATTTCGCTCACCAAGGCAACCAGTTCCGGTAAGCGCAATGGTAAACCCTGCTGGCCCAGGGAATTTAAGCCGTCGGTATAAAAAATAAGTTTATCTCCCGGTCGCAGCTGCACCTCACCCGCCTGATATTCCACCCCCGGAACCACCGCAAGGGGCAGATTATTTAATTCACCATCGGATAAACCTCTCACCTCCTGACCGCGAATGAGGATAATGGGAGGGTGCCCTGCGCTCACATGACGTAATTTCAGGCTGCTATGCTCTATTTCAGCGCTAACCGCGGTACAAAAATCATCGCCGGCAAAAAAATTTGACCGGCAAATGCGCTCATTTAACTGACCGAAAATATTGGCACAATCAGCACCAGGCATATTGTCAAGCAGGGAATTATGCAGCAGATCGGTAACAATGCTGCGCAGCATACAATTTACAGAATGACCGGACTGATCCTTCAAACTGATGATCGTCCGTTGTTCAGCAGGAGAATCACCCATGGTACGCAGCAGATAATGATCGCCGCCCTCCAAATGGCAGGGCACCCTGAGAGAGCGGATAAAGAGTGAGAGGTTGTCGCTGATATCTACATAGCGCGGGCAGCCGCCATTAATAAACCTGATTATTCGGCTGGCCAAAGCGGCATCGATTTGCTGCTCACGCACCTTCTGCGCCAAGATCCTGTTTTGCTCCATGAGTTCAAAGCGGGCCTTGGACAGGGCCAACTGGGTTTTTATACGAGCCCTGACCTCAGTAAAGTCAAAGGGTTTGGCGACATAATCCACCGCTCCCGCCTTAAAACCCCTGGCCACGTCATCCGGATCAATGAGACCGGTTATAAAGATGATAGGGATATTACGAGTTTTTCCGGCGGCTTTTAACTTGCGGCAGACCTCATAGCCGTCCATAATCGGCATCTGAATATCTAACAGAATAAGACCAGGCCGCAATTCTGCCGCGGCCAGCAGGGCGTCTAAACCATTATCCACCGCCATAGTCTTATAATCACTCAAGGCCTCCTTCATGAGGGCGAGATTGATGTTGGAGTCATCAACCAGTAAAATTTCTATTTTGCGGGCAAAATTCATCGTCAGTATGTATATTGAAAAAGGTGATTGCGGCCTGACAATCTTTACTAATGATCTTCCTATCTTACTGCGGCTGGGCCGTATGTTAAGAGTATATGAATAAAAAGACGGAGAGGTCAAATAAAATTATTAATTTGGATAAGCATTGGCAATTTTAGCCTAATTTGAGTAACATCCGTGCCCGTTGCGTCAGGCACAAGGAAACATGAAAGCCGCGGCAAGGCCAATACCTTTGCGGTTGCGAGTTTAGGGGATTTAATTGCCCATACTGAATAGTTACAAAAAAATTATAAAATTTGAGCACTATAAAAAGATAAGCAGAACAAGGAGAAAATAATGTCTGAAGTACGTGTACGTTTTCCGCCCAGCCCCACGGGCTACCTCCATATCGGCGGAGCCAGAACCGCTCTCTATAACTGGCTTTATGCCCGTAAACATAACGGCAAGCTCATCCTCCGTATTGAGGATACAGATGCCGAACGTTCCACCCAGGAATCCATTGACGGTATTCTGCAAGGGCTTAAATGGCTGGGGCTCACCTGGGATGAAGGGCCATATTTTCAAACCGCCTTCACAGACGAGCATAAAGCGGCGGCTCAACGACTTCTCGATGAGGGATCAGCCTATAAATGTTTCTGCACCAAAGAGGAGCTGGATCATAAGCGGGAGACCGCTCTATCCGCTAAACGAGACTATAAATACGACGGCTGCTGCCGTAATTTAAGCGCCGCAGAAACGGCAGAGAGAACGGCCCGGGGCCTGCCCTACGTTATACGCTTCAAGGTGGATCGTCAGACCCCCGGCACTGTAAGTTTTGCTGATCATGTTCTGGGAGTCATCAGCCGTACCTATGATGATATTGAGGATTTTGTTATTGTCCGCTCCAACGGCAAGCCTCTGTACCTGCTCTGTAATGTGGTGGATGATATTCGTGATCGAATCAGTCACGTCATCCGCGGCCAGGATCACTTAGGCAATACCGCCCGCCAGATTCTTATCTACCGGGCTCTGGGGGCTGAGGTGCCGGAATTCGCCCATATGCCCCTGACCCTGGATTTAAAAAAGGCCAAGATATCCAAACGCAGCCACGGCGAAATCGTTGCGGTACAATTTTATCAGCAACGTGGGTTTCTGCCTTGGGCTCTATGTAATTTTCTGGCCCTCCTGGGCTGGTCAACCACCGATAATCAGGAAATTTTTTCTCGGGAAGAACTAATCAAAGCCTTTTCTCTTGAACGAATCAACAAGGCCAATTCCATCTTTAATTATCAGAAGGACAACCCAAAATTCTTCACCGACCCCAAGGCCATCAGCATTAACGAACATTATCTGCGCACCATGCCCATGACCGAGCTTACCCCCCTTGTTAAAGAAAGGCTCCAAAGCGCCGGACTCTGGCAGGACGACTATGATAACAGCCGCCATGAGTGGTTTGTTAATACCGTTGACCTTATTCGCAGCCGCTTTCATACCTTAAATGACTTTACCGAGATGGGCCGGGCCTATTTTGCCGAAGACTATGAGTTCGAAGCCAAGGCGGTGCGAAAAAACGTCTTGAAGCACGAAGAATTAAAGACCTGGCTCTCAGAGTTGGCTGATCGCTTAGAGGCCCTGCCTGAATACAACCATGAAACTATAGAGGCAGCAATGAGGGGCATGGCTGAAGAATTAGGCGTCAAACCAGGCATCCTGATTAATGGAGCCCGAGCCGTCACCACCGGACGTCTGGCCGGGCCCAGCATGTTTGAGGTGGCTGAGGCCATCGGCCGGGAGCGGATGGTGAAACGCCTGCGCCACAAGACAGCGCCTCTTTATGATCTCACGGACAAGTGACCTATTTTTGCCCATCATGCTTTAAAAAAGTTTCTAAAGGCGTAGAACTGTGCCCGTTTTGTGAAACAAATATCAGCCGATGGGAAGAAAACAAGACCTATGAACAGCAGCTTATTCACGCCCTGGGGCATCCAATATCAGAGGTAAGAATGGGGGCCATAATAAGTCTGGGCAATAAGAGATGTCAAGAGGCGGCCATTCCATTAGCCGAATGCGCCCTTGCATATCCCAATGATATAGTTCAGAACCTGGAGATCCTGCGCGCTATCGGCAGCCTGTCAGACAGTGAACTGAGACGTGCGGCGCTGCAACTATTAAAATCACATCCATCATCTATAATTCGCAAACAATTACCTCCTATTAAATTTGAACATAAAGAACATGACTGAACATAAAGACTTTATCCGTGATATAATCGCCGCCGACCTCGCGGCAGGTAAAAATGAAGGCCGGGTGGTAACAAGATTTCCACCGGAGCCCAATGGTTATCTTCATATTGGCCATGCCAAATCAATCTGCCTTAATTTTGGGGTGGCATCAGAAAATCCGGGGGGCATCTGCCATCTGCGTTTTGATGACACCAATCCAGCCAAAGAGGAGGTAGAATATGCTGAATCCATTATGGAGGACGTTAAATGGCTGGGTTTTGCCTGGGGCGATAAACTTTTTTATGCCTCTGATTATTTCGAGCAGTTTTATGAATACGCCGAACAGCTGATCAAACTTGAGCTGGCCTATGTCTGCGATTTAAGCGCCGCTGAAATCCGTCAATACCGCGGCACCCTCACTGAACCGGGCCGCGACAGTCCCTATCGCAATCGTGCAATAGACGAGAACCTCGACCTCTTCCGCCGCATGCGGGATGGGGAGTTCAGTGAAGGCAGCCACGTCCTGCGGGCCAAAATAGATATGGCCTCGCCCAACCTCAATATGCGTGATCCAGCCATCTACCGGATCAAAAAATCCAGCCATCATCGAACCGGCAACAGGTGGTGCATCTATCCCATGTACGACTTTGCCCATTGCCTCTCCGATGCCATTGAGGGCATTACCCACTCACTCTGCACCCTGGAATTTCAGGATCACCGCCCCCTCTACAACTGGTTTCTGGAAAAGCTGCAAACCAGACACCGCCCCCGGCAAATAGAGTTTTCCCGGCTTAACCTCACCTATACGGTAATGAGTAAACGTAAACTCCTGCAACTGGTGGACGAACAACTGGTGGAGGGCTGGGACGATCCACGGATGCTCACCATCTCCGGGCTCCGGCGGCGGGGTTGTCCGCCGGGCGCTATCCGCGCCTTTTGCGCCATGATCGGCATCAGCAAAAAAGACAGCCGCATTGATATGGGGGTTCTGGAGAACTGCATGCGGGAGGAATTAAACGACTCGGCCCCCAGGGCTCTGGGGATATTAAGGCCGCTTAAACTAATCATTGATAATTACCCCGAAGACGAGGAAGAAGAACTTGAGGCCATGAATCATCCCAAAAAGCCGGAGATGGGAAGCCGAATGGTACCCTTCTGTCGTGAGCTTTACATTGAGGAAGGCGACTTCCTGGCTGAAGCGCCTAAAAAATTCTTCCGGCTCACCCCTGGTCGTGAGGTACGCCTGCGCTTCGCCTATCTCGTCACCTGTATAGGGCTTGAAAAAAATGAGGCAACCGGGGAGTTAGAGGTACATTGCACCTATGACCCGGCCAGCCGCGGCGGTACCGCCCCTGACGGCCGCAAGGTCAAGGGTACCATCCACTGGGTCTCGGCCCGCCACGGGGTCAAAGCTCAGGTACGGCTATATGACCGCCTCTTCAAAGTGGAGGATCCGGAGAGCGGAGTAGATGATTTCAAGACCAATCTGAATCCAGCCTCTCTTGAGACCCTCACAAATTGTATTATTGAGCCCTCTCTAAGGCAGGCGGCGGCCGGTAAACATTACCAGTTTGAGCGCCAGGGGTATTTTTATACCGACCCCCTGGAACATAAATCGGGACAGCCGGTTTTTAATCGAACGGTGAGCCTGCGGGACAGCTGGAGTAAGAGAAAGGTAATCGTTCAGCCAAGGCAACAAATTGCCCTTAACTGTGAGTTGTAACCGTTCAGATGTGCTCCAGATTCGTTCGTTTTGGCCACCGAGTCTGTACACCCCGTACGTGAGGTGGACAAAACGGACGAAAATGGGGTGCAGCTGAACGGTTACAGAGAAGGTAACTGTGCAGCTAAGCCCGGCCCAGAAGAAAATTTTCCACCATATCCACATCATACTTGCTGCCGATGATAAGCGGTACCCGCTGGTGCAGAGACTCCGGCTCAATATTCAAAATATTACGGCCGTCACCGGTAATGGCCCGGCCGCCGGCCTGCTGAGCCAGAAAGGCAAAAGGCGCCGCCTCGTAAAGCAACCGGAGCTTGCCGCTCGGTAACTGCGGGTTCTTTTTATCCTTGGGATAGAGGAATATACCGCCGGCAATCAAGTTACGATGAAAGTCAGATACCAGAGTACCTATATAACGGGCGCTTAACGGACGGCCGTCTGCCTCATCCACATCCTTTACATAATCGATATAACGGCTTATGCCGTCATCCCAG
>DRPV01000303.1 GCA_011330685.1 Desulfobacterales bacterium | reverse complement strand
TGGTTGTTTTGGGCTAAAACTTTTTCAACTTCAAAATTACCGGTCAAGACTTCGGGGTTTATGCTGACCAGGGACTGGGGCGGCACTTCCACGGCAGGTTTTTCAGCCGCCGCCGTTGTTATGGGGCTGCGTAAAAGGATATTGTTGTTTTCCTCATCACTGACGTGAGAGGAGAGCATGGCTATCAGCGGTTGTTGGGTCGGGGTGGGAAGCTCTCTGACTGCCGGTGGTTTA
Source organism: Desulfobacterales bacterium (assembly GCA_011330685.1). Lineage (GTDB taxonomy): Bacteria > Desulfobacterota > Desulfobulbia > Desulfobulbales > VMSU01 > JAADIV01. Next base: position 5,259 of record DRPV01000303.1, on the reverse strand, counting down.
TTTTGAGTTGTTGGTGCCGGCTCGGTTGTGGCAACTGATGCTGGTATGGGCGTTGACGCTGGTGTGGGCACGGGCACGGCAGGGGCGGGTGGCGCCGGTTTGCTGGTGGCTGCTGAGTTTTTGCTGTTGGCCACGCCCTGCTTAACGGTAATTATGTTTTTAGCCATGGGTTTAATAATTTTCAGGGCGGCAAATCTCTGTTTTACTTTAGACCTGTGCTCTCCCGGGGCGGGTATTCTCAGATTTTGGCCTACATAGATGGTGGCTCGGCGGCCTAATTGATTGTAATCTAACAAGTCTTGTAGTCTTATTCCCTGGCGGCGGGCGATTCTGCCTGCGGTGTCACCACGCTCTACCCGGTAGAAACGGCTGCGTTTCTGGGCCTTCCTACATAATGAGGCCGGAATTTGACCTGCTGACAGGTGCATATCCGTGGGCAGGTGGAGTTGGTATCCCGCTGGAATATATTTTTGTCCATTCCAGACCGGTGCCCTGAGGGCCGGATTCAGTAACTTTAAATTTCGCAGTGGAAGAGATAGGAAATCGGCAAGTTTCGTGGGATCAATATAAGCCGGCAGCTTGACATCTTTCGTCTTTATGAGGGGCCGCATGGTTAGGTCGGGGAAGTATTTTTTGTAATGTTTGGCTATCTCCCGGGCGGCCAGAAATTCCGGGTAGAAGTTACGGGAGGCAAAACCAAACCGCCTGTTCTGGTAGGAATTGATAATCGCCACATAACCGCCATATTCATTTTGAGCCCGCTGCATACTCCTTGCCCCGTGATTGTAAGCTGTAATAGCCAGGGGCCAGTTGTTAAGCTTCTGGTAATTGGCCTTTAAAAAGAGGGCTGCCGCCCTGGATGACTTAAGTGGATCCCGGCGCTCGTCAACGGTGTAGCTGATGGTAAGATAACGGCGGCCGGTGGCCCGGATGAACTGCCAGATCCCCGCGGCCCCGAATTTGCTGTAGGCTTTGTAATTATAGGATGATTCCACATGGGGCAAATAGGCGAGGTCGGTGGGCAGGTGCTGGCGGCGAAAAATCTGTTTAATGGTTTGCAGGTATTGACCGGAATCAATAATCCCCTGCTTGAAACGATTTTTCAGGCATAATTGAAAACGTATATTATTAGCGGCTTTTCGTAACTCGGCTGGTTTAGGGCTGCCGCCAAAGAGGTTAAGAATACGGCGTCCTATTTTGCTCTTGGTGTCCCGGCCCTGGGCCAGAGACAAAAGAAGCCGGCGGTATTTGCTCTTGGTTTCCTTGATCAGACGGCGGTCGCGGCGGGCGGAATGTAAATAGCGGGCGGGATCATATAAATCTATTACCTCGTAAATGAGGGCCAGATTTTTACTGTCGTGGATCAGCCCGTGCCGGGACGAATAGCGGGAATAAACTATCTTCCAGAACTTGACATTGGGCTTAATATCATTATAGAGAGGAAAGGGGTTTATAGCGGCCTCAACCGGCGGGGCGGCAGGGCCCGAAAGACCCGTCGTCAGGAGAATTATAATGAGAAGCAGGGATCTGTAGGAAAAATAAGAAAAGTAAGAAAATAGCATGGGCCAGTTCGCCTCTATATTTTGGCCAGATCTAAATACGGCTGTTTAGGAGGCGGCAAGGGGGGACTCTGAAGCTGAAAACCGCAGTCGGATTATGCTGACGATTTTGTGATCGTCCGGTGCGGAATATCAGCCCGAAAGCACGGGAAAGGATAATCATATTAGTTCCTTACAATTCCTGAAGTCAGGCATGGATGATACGGTTACGGCCTTCTTTGATGGCCTGAAGCAGGCATTCTTCTGCCTGGCGGCGTAAATCTTCAAGCTCGACGCCTTGTCGGGGTTGCAGAGCCGCGACTCCTATACTGGCGGATATATAAGGGCTGGCCTTGGAGGCCGGGTGGTCAATTTTAAGATAATCAATGTTATCTTTCATGTTACCGGCCACTATCATTGCTCCCCGCAGGTCGGTATCGGAGAGACAAATAGCGAATTGATTATCCGCGTAACGGCAGATGTGATCCCCAACCCGGTGCAGCGATGATTCAAATACCTGGGCGATTAACTTGAGGCAATTATCCGCCTTGGCCTTACCGTATTCGGCAATATATTCATGATATGAATCAAATTCAATTATAAACATTGTCAGGGGCTTGGCATCTCTAAAGGCCCGCCGCCATTCATTGTGGAGGGTTTTGTCAAAGTGCCGGCGGTTGTTCACCGAGGTTGTTTGGTCGGTAATGGCCAGCTCCACCAGACGTTCATTGGCGGCTTCTAATTCTGCCTTGATTTTAAGGAGTTCTGTTTCACGTATCTTGCGGCGGGTAATCTCTTTACTGAGTTTTACCGCCGAGGTGACTCTGGTAATTAGTTCAAGTTCGCGTACTGGTTTGGTGATGTATTCCACCGCCCCCGCCTCAAAGGCTTCGTGCAGGGTTTCGGGCTCATCCCTGATGGTTACCATGATGATCGGGGTATCGGTGAAGAAACTATGTTCCTTGATTTTGCGGCAGACGGTAATACCGTCCATGGAGGGCATGATAATATCTAAAAGGATACAATCCACCTGCTTGAAATTTTGTTGCGGGACGCCCAGGAATTCGAGAGCCTCGGCGCCGGAGGAGGCGCAATAAATGTCTTCATAGCCATTACGTTGCAAGGCTGCCTCTAACAAACGGACGATGGGGGCGGAATCATCTATTATCAAAATACTCATTGGTGTTTCTTCGCGGCTCCTGGCTAATTTATGAGAACAGGAAACAGGAGACAGTATAGTTACCGCCGGCGGCGATTAGAACTGCGGACTGTTGGCTCTCCCCGTATTCTGTTTTTATTGTTCGAAGTCTATACTAACGGTCATGCCCGCCCTGCGGGTACGACCGTTACTGGAAAAATTACTTTATATTTGTATGTAATTAGATTACCAACTACTTTTAGTGGATGCAAATGCTAAATTAAAAAGACCGGGCTCAAACCTCTCTAAGGGAATTGGTAAATGGATAATTCACCCAGGGGCCAAAGGTTAATGCCATCTCTGTCCTGGTTAACTCTTTACAGACCGCGAGGTCAGAATTATGTATGCCCCGATAATCGCTACCCTGGGCTTTGTGATGTCCCCTGATGGACGGCAGACCTTGCTCGTGCATCGTAATAAACGGGCTGACGACGCTCATCTCGGCAAATTTAATGGTCTGGGCGGTAAGCTGGAGGCCAATGAGGATGTGGTCAGTGGTTTGAAGCGGGAGATCATGGAGGAGGCGGGGATCAGCTGTCTTGATATAAAATTACGCGGCACTGTTAACTGGACGGGTTTTGGGCCGGGGAATGAGGATTGGCTGGGGTTTATATTTCGGATAGATTCATTCAGTGGTGAGCCTTACGCGGAAAATGAAGAGGGGACTTTAATCTGGCATCCCGTTGCTGCTTTGGATGATTTACCCATGTGGGAGGGGGATCGTTATTTTCTGCCCCTGGTTTTTGATGATGACTGGCGGCAGTTCCACGGCTATATGCCTTATGCCCATGGCCGGCCGCTCAGTTGGTCGTATTCCCGCATATAAAGGGTAAAGGTCGAGTAACCGTTCAGCTGCACCCCATTTTCGTCCGTTTCGGAGTCTACGCTTACCTGTCCACCTCACGTACGGGGTGTACAGACTCGGTGGCCAAAACGAACGAACCTGGAGCACATCTGAACGGTTACAAGGTCTAGAAGGTAAGGAGGATTTTAAATGGCCCAATACGCCATGGTTATAGATTTACGGAAATGTCTGGGGTGTCATAGTTGCGCCCTGGCCTGCAAGGCCCGGTGGCAGGTGCCGGCCGCCGAAAGCCGTTGCCGGCTGCAGGTTCACGGCCCCGGCCAGACACCTGAGGGGCTGGCGACGGCCTTTCAACCCCGCATGTGCAATCACTGTGATAATCCACCCTGTGTGCCCGTTTGTCCGGTTACCCCGTTGAACCGTGATTTTGGAAATGGGGTGCAGAAAATCACTATATCCACTGCCGCGACCTGGAAGAATCCCTTAAACGGCATAGTGGAGGTTGATCCGGTTCGTTGTATTGGCTGCGGGGCCTGTGTCAAGGCCTGTCCCTACGAGGCCCGTTATTTAAAGTCCGGCCCGGCTGGTCATAAAACCGCTGATAAATGCGATTTTTGTCTGGAGTTGCTGGAAACAGGCAAGGAGCCGGTCTGTGTGGCTAATTGTTTGGCTGATGCCATGTTTTTCGGCAATCTGGCGGACAGTGAATCTGCGGTGTCCAGATATCTCCAGGATGGGGCTGTACGTTTAAGTGCGGGAACTGGTAGCGATCCGGGCTCCAACGTCTATTATTATGGTCGTCCTCAAGAGTTATATCTGATGCTATCGTAAAAAGTCGAAAGGTCTAAGTCTGCCCCTAATTATTTCAAGGGATTACCTGTGGTAAAATTGCCAAATGTGGACTTTTTACCAGAGCATCATATATGCTTCATAATGGTTGAGGAGTCTATGGGAAGCACTCATGCTGAATAGTTACAAACGATCAATAAACAACGTAACTGTTCATCTGAGGCACATCTGAACAGTTACACTGTTACCGTAACAGGAGAACTATATGGAATTAATTCGTTTTGGAGTTTCAATTCAGGATCATTTGTTAGAGCGCTTTGATAATTTGATTGCCAAAAAGGGCTATGCCAATCGTTCCGAGGCCATTAGAGATTTAATTCGTAATTCATTGGTGGAGAATGAATTGGAAACTCGCGATGAAGAGACAGTCGGAACAATAGCCATGGTCTATGATCATCATACCAGGGAGCTGTCTGATAAGTTAACCGGCCATCAGCATTCACATTTTAAGGAAATTATTTCTTCTCTGCATGTTCACCTTGATCAGCATAACTGTCTCGAAGTGGTGGTGGCGAAGGGTAAAAACAAAAAAATAAAGCAATTAGCACAGGAATTAATCGGTACCAAGGGGGTTAAATACGGGCGTTTGATGTCCACTCCCACCACCGGTAAAAATTTGTGATTTTTCGTAAGCGATCAATTAACCACACCCAACTTCATATAACCCCCTAACTGTAAAGCGTTTCAGGGGCGCTTACGATTTTTCTCTTATCGCTTGGTGGACGGTTAGGATCTGTAAATTATTAACATGGCCATTCACTGTCAAGTTGGATGGATTGAATAATTCCATTCGCCGTGAAACTCATCCCGTTTAATTAATATCGTTTTGAGTTCTTCATCTGTCACCTTTATCCCTTTCGGGTAATGTG
>DRPV01000302.1 GCA_011330685.1 Desulfobacterales bacterium | reverse complement strand
GCTGCCCTGGAAAAAGGCCTCCGAGATTCACGCCTTGACCGAAGGATGGATTATGGGGCAGATAATGATCGCCTCGGCCCTCCAGGATGACGAGGTCAATATAGATGATATCTATGGCCTGGCGGCCCGTTCCGGGCTTAATGCCTATCTAAAAAATGAGGTTTTTGCCCATCTTCCCCCGGAGGCGGCGGTAAATATGGTCAAGCTGGCTCTGCTGGATGAGATAGAGATCCCGCTGGCCATTGAACTCACCGGGGACGCGGATATATGCGGCAACCTGAAGGGGATTGCCCAATGTAATTATTTTCTGCGGGCTCTAAACAGCGAGATGAAGATCTTTCGTCTCCATCATCTCTGCCGGGATTTTCTGCGGGAAAAGGCGGCCGATTTTCTAAGGGCCGATGAACTGGCCGCCGCTCTGAAGCTGGCGGCTGAGTATTATCTCGCCAAAGATTTATTAGAAACCGCCTTGTCTTATTACAGCCGGGCCGGGGCCTGGCAACAGCTTGAAAATGTTCTCGAAAGCCGGGGTATGGGGCTGGTGGCCATGAACAGGGGGGTTACGCTTCTTTCTCTTCTTGCCTCCGTGCCGTCGGGCGAGAGACGGCATATGGCCTGGCTGAATGTGCTGGCGGGCATCGTCAGTATTCAGATTACGCCGGCCAATTGTCAGTCGCTTCTGGAGCAGGCCCTGCTCCAGTTTAAAGGTGATGGCAGCCGGCGGGGTGAGTTACTGGCCACCTCGCAGCTTATCTGCCTGCATTGGGTATCCACCGGGGCCTTTGAAGAGGGGATGAAGCTTTTGCCGAGGGCTGAAGAGCTTTATGTGGAACTGGCAGACAGCCTGCCGGTTTATGATCGTATCCTGGTTTGCAGTAATATTTCCTGCGGCTTCAGCGTCTTTAAGAGTGAGATAGATAAGGCCAGGCATTATTCAGCCGAGGCCATGGGGCTGGCGGTGCGGCACAGGATGAAAAATTTTATTGCCGCCATTCTTTTTACCCAGGGCTATAGCAGTTATTTCTGTGATCAGTTTTTACTGACCTGCCAGGATATTGAGAAGGCCCAGGGGCTGCTGGCCGATCATCATGTCGGGCTTTTTAACCGCATTGCCCTGTTGTCTCTCCAGGTTGATGTCCTGGGGATGTGTGGTGAACTGGATAATTACCGGCACCAGGAGGGAATGCTGATTGAACTTCTGGGCCAGGAGCTCGTCGAACAGACCACCTTGTGGGCCTTTCTTCCCATATGGCGGACGGCCATCGCCATTGCCCAGGGACGTTTTCAAGAGGCCCTTGACGAGATCATGGGCGGTCATGGCAGCGGGATGTCGTCGATGAATCCCCACCTGCGCAGTCTGCTCCTCCAATGGCAGGCCCTGGCTCTGTCACTGCTGGGCCGGAGCTCTGAGGCGCTGTCAGCGGCGGAGGAATCCCTGACTCTGCGCCAGGCCGCGGGCGGCCCCTTTTTCGTGGCCTATAACAGCCTGATAATTGGGGCGGCTTTTTTGCATATGGGGGATTTTGAGCGGACTGAGAAGCACCTCAAGCAGACTCTGGAGGTTAGCGGGCGGCTCGGGCACAGCTATTTTACGGCAGCGGCCTGTCTGCAGTTGGCCTATATAAAATGCCGTACCGCGGCTGTTGATGATTATGACTTTCTACGCCGTGCTTTAACTGTTCTTAAAGATAAAAAACGAACCTATTGCTGGGGATTGACTCCCGCCATGATAGAAGAATTGACCGGTCTGGCGGTTAAATCTAATATTGAGGTGGAATGGGCCCGCAAAATCGCGGCAGAGAGCCTGAATTGCGCCGTAATGGCAAGCGGTGAATTGGTGCCCCTCCTGGAGATTAAGATTCTGGGGAGTTTCTCAATCAGTATAGCGGGCCGGATAGTGTGCAGAACCGAGGACTTGCCTCCGGCTCAGCGCCAGCTTATGGCGGCTATTATTGCCGAGCCGGAGCAGAAAATCAGTCAGGAAAAGGTGCAGTTATTGTTTTGGCCGGAGAGTCCGCCTAACAAGGCCCGTTCCAAATTGGATGTTCTTATGCTGCGTCTGCGCAAGAGTCTTGGGGCCATGATAAGGCCCCTGGAGATGAAAAACTATCTTAGTCTGCGCAAGGGGATTATCTGCCTTGAGCGCTGCCGGATAGACGCGGTTGATTTCGTCAGCAAGGCCGAGGCGGGCCTCAGGTATGCCCGGCGGCGGGAAAGCTGGCAGGCTGGTAATAATTTTTATCCGGCCATGAAGTTATGGCAGGGCTGTTTTGCCTCGGATATTTTCAGCGAGGATCAGGTACAGGAGTATTGTTATGAATTACGTCTCCTCTTGGTGAAGTCCTCCATGAAATGGGGGGAGATTCTCACCGAAATGGGGCGGGAGGCGGAGGCGGTTGAGGTGCTTGAAAGGGCCTTTGTCTATGAGCCGGTAAACGAGCAGTTAGTGAAGACGCTTTATGGTCTGCATATGGCGGTTAATAACGCCCCTCAGGCGCAGCAGGTGGTGGAGCGTTACGAAAATATCCTCCGGATGGATGATTATGAGGCGGCTGAAATCAGTGAAATGCTCCGTCAGGTGGTTATGGTTTAGGAGTCGTTGTGGAGATAGACATCAAAACGATGTTTGGGGGTCTTAACGGCGAAATCGGGTCGGCGGTCGCTTAAGGGGGCGGCCCCGGCTGGTCGTTTACAGACTATGCGCTGACAATCTGTTCGGGCGGCGGCATCCAAAAGCTCCGTACTGTCTGAGTCTTCTCCGGCCACGGCTTGTAAAACCCGCATCTCGTTCTTTACTAAGGCGCTTTTTCTGCGGGGCGGGAACATGGGGTCAAGATAGATAACCTGCGGTGCTTCATCGCCAACGAGGCGGGACAATAGTATTCGGCTGTCTCCCTCGTAGAGGCGGATGCGGCCGGCGGCCTGAGCCAGTTCCTTATCTTCTAAGGCCCGGCGCAGGCCATCGGCCAGCAGGGCGTGAATAAGGGGCGAGCGCTCGCACATGATAACCCGGCAGCCGAGAGCGGCGATGATAAAGCCATCCCGTCCCAGGCCGGCGGCGGCATCCAAGACCAGGGGGCTGGCTCCGTGTTTCAGCCCCAGGGCTCTGGCCAGGGGTTGACGGCGGCCGCCGCCCCGGCGCAGTCGGTATTTGAAGGAGGGGCCGGCAAAATCAACCGAGATGGGCTGGAGTAATATCCCCTTGGGGGGATGAAGTTCCAGGCGGCCTGAGCTGCTGAGCAGTGAAAAATTATTATCCGCTTTGTCAGGCATGATTTTGTATCTTTTGTATCTTCACACTTTTGTACTTTTGTCTTAAAAATTAAATAATTAAATAATTAAAAATAATTAAAAAGTGAGATTAAACCAGAAATGCAGCATAATGCAAATCCCAATGTAGTGGCAATTATTCCGGCCCGTTATCATTCCAATCGTTTTGAGGGTAAGCCCTTGGCCAAAATCATGGGTAAACCAATGGTGCAGAGGGTCTATGAGCGGGCCTCCTCCGTTGAACTCCTCTCTCGGGTGGCGGTGGCTACCGATGATGAGAGGATTGCCCATTGTGTCCGCGGCTTTGGCGGCGAGGTGGTTATGACCCGCAGCGATCATGTTTCCGGCACCGATCGGCTGGCCGAAGCGGCGGAGCTGCTGAATATCGGCGAGCAGGACGTGGTGGTTAATATTCAGGGCGACCAACCCATGTTCGACCGGCAGGTGGTGCGGCAGGTGGCTCAACCACTGATTGACGATCCGGCCTTGCCAATGGCTACCTTAATTTATAAGATCATCAGGGAGACGGAGATAAATGATCCAAACCATGTTAAGACGGTCTTTGACCGCAATGGTATGGCCCTTTATTTCTCCCGTTCACCGATCCCGTTTCAGCGCAATCCCGATGAGCCGGTGCCGCCCACTTACTATAAGCATCTTGGCTTCTACGCCTATCGCAAGGGCTTTCTACTCACCTTTGTCGGCCTGCCGGAGGGGGAGTGGGAACGCTTTGAAAAGCTGGAGCAGTTAAGGGCCCTGGAGTTTGGTTATCGGATCAAGGTAGTATTGACCGAGCATGACTCCGTGGAGGTGGATACCCCCAAGGATTTACAACGAGTTGAGGAGCTGCTGCGGGGGTAATTTAGGGAAAATCAGCTCCCTGAGTGCTGTAGATTACACTAAAAGAGGCGTAAAAAAAATTACCAGAGATGATTAACGATTGTCTGCAAAAATTAGCCTCTACCTCCTTTACGCCCCTCGACATTGTCCAGGGGCGTAACCTGACTGAAAAGCTGGTGGAGCTGGCTCTGCATGGGCCGCCTGAGGGGATGCCTATGCCGGCGGCCCCTCTTAAAGAACTCACCGGGGCCATTCATCGGCAGGATGTCAGCGGGGTACGGGTGGTGGTTTTTGGCGGCGGTACCGGGATGTCCACCATTATCGGTGGTGACAGCCGCAGCCCGGCCTGGACGGCTAACCCCTTTCAGGGCCTGAAAAGTATTTTCCCCCAAATTAGAGCCGTGGTCTGCGTCTCTGATGACGGTGGTTCCACTGGAGAGCTGCTTAAGCATCTGCCACTCTTCGGCATCGGCGATCTGCGTCATGTCCTGTTAGCCGCTATTCAGGAGTCTCTGCTTCGTAAACGTTATAATCTTGATTCTCAGCAGGCTCTTGAGACAGCTGCCGCCCTCTTCACCCTCTTTAATTACCGTTATGAGGAAAAACCGCTCAGTGTTAATGAACTGTTGCGGCGCGGCGGGCTGGAACTTAATGCCCTGCCGGCGGCCATGGCGGATGGCATTCTTTATCTATTGCGTAATCTTTTTAGTGATTCCCGTTTGTCGCGGGCCCTGTCGGCACCAAATTGTCTGGGTAATCTCCTGATCGTCAGCGCCATATACTCAGGCTACAGGGACGACAATCCGCGGCCTTCAGTCTCTGCGGTGCGTAACGGTCTTCTGCTGCTCACGGATATGCTTGGGGTGGTAGAGGACGGGGTTATGCCCTGCACTCTTAATCCCTCCAGCCTTAAAATTCATTATACCAATGGGGTGATGACTACGGGTGAATATAAATCCGGCTTGTCCCGGCGGGGTTATCCAGTTGAACGGGTATTTGTCGATTTTCTGGGTCTTAAACCGCAGATACTACCGCAGGTTTTTACCGCGGTACGGGAGGCGGACATTATAATTTTTGCCCCCGGCAGTCTTTATACCAGTATTGTGCCGGTAATGCAGGTGCCTGGTCTGGCTGAGGCGGTGAGGGCCAATGAGGGGGCGATGAAGGTGCTGGCGGCCAATATCTGGGTGCAGGCCGGGGAGACCGACCTGACCATGGATGAGCCCAAACGCCGTTTTTATGTCTCAGATCTGATTAAGGCCTATAATCGTAATATTGTCGGCGGGGTTCACGGTCTGTTTCAGCAGGTGTTATTACTTGGTCTGCAGGATATACCGGGGAGTATTCTGCAAAACTATGCCGTGGAGGGTAAGGTGCCTATTTATCTCGATCGCGGCCTGGTTTGGAAAATGGGCTTTGAGCCGGTGGAGGCTTGTATCTACGCGGCGGATGAACTGGCGGAGCGGCGTTTGAAACATGAGCCCGCCGCTCTGGCCCTGGCCATTAAGGCCATGTGGGCGGCCCGTGGTCAATTCGCCGCTGAGCTGACGGATAGTAAGCAGTGGGCGGCGGAGGTAAAGACTGAGGCGGATTTACGTCTGCCCGCGGCCCTTCCCGGCCCGCCCATGGCTGGTATTTCCTGGTTCGCCGAGCCTGGCTGCCGGACAGCCGGGCCAGAGGGAGAGATCGCCTGTGAGCGTTATGCCAGAATTAACCGCCGTCTGACGGCTTTGGATATTGAAGATGAAGACCGCGGCCGAATTGCCGAGATTATCTGGCATCATGCCGATATACCGGCGGCCCATCTTGATTATACGCGTGGTCTGCGTTTTATTGAGCGCCGTAACTGGCCCCGTTCGCAGGTCTGGGATAAGGTTTATTCCTTCTATAATCCTGAGGACGGCTTTTTAAATATCAGGCGTGATATCGGCCCGGAAAATTTCGAGGTTGCCTTTTTGGTGGCTCTGGGGCAGTCTTTATTGGGTAATTACGCGGCTCATAAAGATGTTGAACCATTATTGGTGGGCCGTGAGATAGTGGGGAAATTATTTCGTCTGGAGCTGCGTCCCGCCGCCCAACGTCTGAGCTGGTTTAGTGACCTGGAACTTCGGAGTTATTTGAAGTTGTCACGTCTGTTGCCGTCTGCTGTTAATCCTCTGGTTTTTACCAGAGCGGTTAACGGCGAGGAGGGCTTTACGCCGCCGGGCCTGCTCTTTGGCCTTACCTATGCCTGGTATATTGATAATCGTTTTGCCGACCATATAGAGTATAAGATGGCCATTGCCAGGGCAGAGGTCTCTGACCTGGTGCCTGAACAGGTCAAGACTCTGGCGCGGCGGCGGGCCATAATTGATTTTTTCCGGGAGGTCGTTTTTTGTCAGTGAATCCTGTTTTCAGCGAATATACCGGCGGCGGCCGTCTTTATGTGATAGTCAGAGGCCGTGAGCCGCTCTTATCGACCAATCTCTCCAGATTATCGTGCTGCACCGGAGTGGAGAAGCTGGCCGATGATATATTGGTGGTGAGTGCTGAGGCCGGAACTAATGTTGACGAATTTTTGCGCCGGACGGCCGGGGTTACAAGCGTCTTTGGGGCGGAGATTGTTGAGGCCCGCCTTGGTGGTGATGACGACGAGCAAAAGGAGATTTTTATAGCTGGTTTTAAGGTGGTGGCCGGGACGGCGGAAATAACGGCGGGGGCTCCAGGAAAGCGGCCGGTTATTCTGGAACCGGGCCTGGCCTTTGGCAGCGGCCACCATCCCAGTACCAGGCTTATGGGGCGGGGCCTGGAACACATCGCCGCTCATTGTGGTTCTTTCCCGGATCCGGTGCTTGATATTGGCTGTGGTAGTGGTATCCTGTCTATTATATGCGCCAGACTTGGCGGCCGTCATGTTTCGGGCTTGGATATTAATCCCACGGCGGTGGCAGGTGCCAGGCGTAATGTGATTTTAAACGGTTTGGAGGACAGGGTGAGGATCAGCTCTAAACCCATAAAAGATATTAAAGGCTCTTTCGATCTTGTTACCGCTAATATTTCCCCCGTTGTTCTCTTTGAAATTATCCCCTTACTGCCGGGGCTTCTGACCGCGGGTGGAATTTTGCTTATGGCCGGTATGCGTGGTGCCCAGATGGATGATTTACTGAACATCTTATCGAAAAATGGTTTAGACGGCCATCGGCGGGTTTATAAGGATGGCGCCTGGCGGGGGCTCTTTCTGCAAACTTTGCAAACATAAAAGGATTTAAAGGAGGGTTAATATGGAGTGCGAAACTCAAACGACCAATGCCGAATTCTCGGTATCATGCGATCGTCGTAAAAGCGCCCGGCCTCCGGAGCCCTGCGCCATTGTTATTTTCGGGGCCTCCGGTGATCTTACCGCCCGTAAACTTATTCCCGCCTTCTTTGATTTATTTAAGATTGGCAGGTTGCCGGATGATTTTATCGTGGTCGGGGCCAGCCGCAGCCCCTTGAACGATGACACCTTTCGCGCCCGGCTGGAGGATAAGCATCAGGGGGAGGACGGGGATGACGATAAATGGCAGTCTTTTTTAGAGCGCTGTTTTTACGTCCCTCTGGATTATGATAAGGCGGCTGATTATGTGACTCTGCGGGAGCGGTTGACGACCCTTGATAAGACATATAATACCGCGGGAAATCTGGTTTTTTATCTTGCCGTTCCCCCTGGAATCTATCCCCTGGCCTCTAAGCATCTTGGTGAGGCGGGTATGAGCCGCGGGGCTGAAGGCGGGGGCTGGGTGCGGATTGTCGTGGAAAAACCCTTTGGCCGTGATCTGACCTCGGCTCAGGAATTGAATCATACCATGCACGAAAGCTTCAGCGAGGAGCAGATATTCCGCATAGATCATTATCTTGCCAAGGAAACGGTACAGAATGTCCTGATGCTCAGATTTGCCAACACCCTTTTTGAACCGCTCTGGAATCGTAATTATATAGAGTACGTAGGGATATTGGCGGCCGAAAAGCTGGGGGTGGAGCACCGGGCCGGCTATTACGAGGACTCCGGCGTTATCCGGGATATGTTCCAGAATCACATGATGCAGCTCCTGGCTCTTACCGCCATGGAGGCTCCTTCGGTATTCGAGGCTCCCAGGGTTCATGAGGAGAAGGTTAAGGTCTTTCGCTCCATAAAGCCGTTTACCGAGGCCAGACCGGCTGAAAATCTTATTTTAGGTCAGTATGGGGCCGGGAAGATTGATAACCAGGCGGCGGCCGCTTATCGTCAGGAACCAGGGGTTGATCCCGGTTCCAATACCCCGACCTTTGCCATGCTGCGGCTCTTTATTGATAACTGGCGCTGGCGCGGGGTGCCCTTCTATATCGCCTCCGGCAAACGGCTGGCTGAAAAAAAGACCAAGATTGTGGTGCAGTTCAAGGCCATTCCTCATTATATGTTCCGCTATCTGCTGGGGGACAAAATTCCAGCCAATCGTTTGATTCTGGGTATCTATCCCCACGAGGAGATAAAGCTCTCTTTTCAGGCTAAAATGCCGGGAACCCAGCTCTGCATGCAGACGGTAAAAATGGATTTTCAGTATCAGAGCAGGGCTCATAGCTTAGATGCCTATTCCCGCAGCCTTTTAGACTGTATTAACGGCGATCATATGCTCTTCTGGGGGCAGGACGGGGTGGAACAGACCTGGAAATATCTCGATCCTATTCTCTCGTCCTGCAATCAATACGGCAGCGAGGGTAGACGGCTGAATTTTTATGAACCAGGGAGCTGGGGGCCGGATGAGTCCCTGTCATGGATGCGGAGGATTTTAAATGTCTGAACAAACTGTCAGGAAGTTAACATACTGCGATTTAGAGGAGTTGAGCCGGGCCGCCGCTGATCTCATTGTTGAGCTGGCGGAGACGGCTGTCCGTGAGCGTGGCTTTTTTTCATTATCTCTTGCCGGCGGCCATACCCCGGCCAGGCTTTATGAGTTGCTGGCCACGGATTACCGCGAGCGGATAAACTGGCGGCAGACCTTTGTTTTCTGGGGTGATGAACGTCTTGTGCCCCTGGATCATAAGGACAGTAATTACAGATTGGCGGCAGAACATCTGCTGCCCTGTCTGCCGCCGGCCAATATCAAGACAGTGGCAGTGACATCGGCTGATCCGGAGACTGCGGCGCGCTTGTATGAGGAAGAAATAGAGCGCTTCAGACAGGAGCAGGGGATTGCTTCCGGCCCTATTTTTGACTGTGTGCTGCTTGGTATGGGGCCTGACGGTCATTGTGCCTCGCTCTTTCCCGGTTCACCTCTTCTGGAGGAGGACAAGAGACTGGTGGCGGCTATTGCGGAACCAGCCGGTTCTCCACCGGTGGTCAGGATAACCCTGACCCTGCCGGCTCTCGCCGCCAGCCGGGCGGTAATTTTTATGGTCAGCGGTGGTAAGAAGTTAGAGATTGTCTCTGAGATACTCAAAGGCGGGGGGATACAATTCCCGGCCGCCAGAGTACGTTCGCAGGGGGCGGTTTACTGGCTGTTGGCCCCATAAGAAAAAGAATAAAATCTGCCGTTTATACCCCTCTCTCTGTCTGCGGCCAGATAATTTTGTGGAGCTGGAGCTGGAGGCGGATGGGGAGTTGATCCTCTAATATCCAGGCGGCGAGGGTGGCCGGTTCTAATTTTGTCGGTACCGGTGAGAAGAGCAGGGCGGGCAGGGGGCGGGTGTTTATAGCCTCCGGCAGTTGGCGGCGGATTATATCCACGGCCCATTCATAGTCTCGCCTGGAGGTGAGAACAAATTTTAATTCATCGTCCGGGGTCAGGTGCTGGAGGTTCGCGAAGCGCATCTTGTCTGTCATGCCGGAATCAGGGCATTTAAGATCCATAATCTTGATAACTCCCTCCGGCACCGGGGCAAGATCAAGGCTGCCGTTGGTCTCCAAGAGAATGGTACGCCCCGCCTTTTTTAATTCCCGCAACAGGGGAATGGTGTTTGCCTGGCAGAGGGGCTCACCGCCTGTTACCTCAACAATGGCATCTGGATAATGAGCGGCATAGGCCATAATGGCGGAGATTGAACGGCTTTCCCCGTCCGGAAAGGTATATTGTGAGTCACAGTATCGACAACGCAGATTGCAGCCGCTCAAGCGGATAAAGACACAGGGCTGTCCGGCTCTGATTGATTCCCCCTGGATACTGTAAAACAGCTCTGAGACTTTTATGATTGGCGGATCATCAGCGGCTGCCACGGTAGATAACCCCGCTGCCGGCGGTCTCTCCGACCTGGATGCTGTATAGATCATAACGCTTATCAGTAAGTACTTCGGCGAGCTGCTCAAAGATATAGACCGAGATATTCTCGGAGGACGGGTTCTTGTCCTGGAATGCTTTATGGCTGTTAAGATCACAGTGATCCAGATCGTCCATAACCTGGGCCACCGCCTTTTTAATTACCCTGAAATCCACTCCCATGCCGAGATCATCCAACTCCCTGGCCCGTACCGTTACCTTGACGTTCCAGTTATGGCCATGGGGTTTCTCACAGTTGCCGGGATAATTCCGCAGGTGATGGCCGGCTGAGAACTGGGTCTTGATGAATATATCAAACATTGGTTTTCCTCTCGTGTTTTATTCTTGCAATTATCAGTACTTCATATAGTATTGCGGCATTAAATCAACGGCTGACCGTAAACGATCAATAAATCACGCTTTGAATATGCCGGGAGACAGATTAAATTTTTCCCCTGCGCCAAGGGGACTGAATTCTTTTCGCGTTGTTTGCGAAAATCATTCTGTCCCCGGATAGAATATTAATGAAGTTTGTTCCAATTTGCCAGATTAAATTTATAAATTAAAGTTTCAGGAGAGATGCAATGGCCCGTATCGCGCCACTTAGGGGATTACGTTATAATCCCGACCGGATTGCCAATATGGAGGAGGTGGTCT
>DRPV01000301.1 GCA_011330685.1 Desulfobacterales bacterium | reverse complement strand
GCAGGGCGGATAATCCGGGCAGCTCCCGGCCGCTGAGAAAATGCAGAAAGGCACCGCCGCCGGTGGAGATATAGGATATATTGTCCGCCTCTCCGGCCCTTTGCACCGCGAGCCCCGTATCGCCGCCGCCAATAATGGAAAGTGCCGTGCCGCGGCCTACCGCTTTGGCGGTGCTAAAGGTACCATGGCTGAAAGGCTCAAACTCAAAGGCGCCCATGGGGCCGTTCCAGATTATGGTTTCGGCGTCCCCGAGGGCCTCGCTGAAATAGCGCGATGACTCCGGGCCTATGTCCAGGGCCATCCAGTCACCACTAATGTCTTCCACGGCCTGGGTTTTTGTGGGGCTGTCCTCGGAAAGCTCTCTGGCGGTTACGCTGTCCACCGGCAGATAAATCTTTATCCCCTGTCGTTCCGCTCTGTCCAACAGGGATCTCGCTGTCTCTAAGAGATCCTCCTCTATCATGGAAGCACCCATGTTTAGACCTTTGGCCTTCAGGAATGTATTGGCCATGGCCCCGCCGATGATGAGCCGGTCAACCTGGCCCAGCAGGTTTTCCAGAACCTGTAGTTTACTGGAGACCTTGGCCCCGCCGATGATGCCGGTGAGGGGTCTCGCCGGGGAATCTATCGCCTGTTTAAAGTATTGAATCTCCCGCTGGATGAGAAAACCGGCGGCCCGCTCCGGCAGCAACCGGGGCAGGCTGACGATTGAGGCATGTCGGCGGTGCGAGACGGCGAAGGCGTCGTTGACATAGGCCTCCGCCATGGAGGCCATGGCTTTGGCAAAGGCTGGCTCGTTCCGGGTCTCCTCGGCATGAAAGCGCAAGTTCTCCAAGAGCAGTAGTCCGCCGTCTTTAAGTTTGTTCACCATGGCTGCCACCTCCGGCCCCTGGCAATCGGGGGCTAGCGGCACCTCCGCCTCCAGCAGTTCAGCCAGCTTGCGGGCGGCTGGTTGCAGACTGAATTCGGCCGCCGGTCTACCGCCTGGCCTGCCGAGGTGCGAACAGAGTATGAGCCTGCCGCCCTGGCTGAGTATGTGTCTGATACTTGGTAAGGCGGCCCTGATTCGGTTATCGTCTGCCACCTCGCCGTGTTCGTCAAGGGGGACGTTAAAATCCACCCGCATGAGTACCTTTTTGCCCGGCAGGGAAATTTCATCAATAAATTTTATGCCCTGTTCCATCATCCCTCCTCAAGAAATTCGGCGGTTGAGATAACCCGCTCCGAGAGCATATTCGTATAACTGCCGAGTTCATTATCATACCAACCGTAAATAACGGCCTGGGTAACGGGTATCTCCATGGCCCGGCCCTTTTGGCTTTTGTCGGGATGAATATTGATAACTCCGGTACGGGTATGGGTCTCTGAGGCCTCGATGATGGCGGCCACGGCCGGCATGCCGATGATGTCGGATGAGACGTTCTGCTCCTCGGTGTATTCAAGGTATGGCGATTGGCCGGCAAAATTGCGGTAAATGGAATTTATCCGGTCTCTTTTTACCGGGGTCTCAAGGTTGTCTTCCAGATTAAGAACCAGGATTATAAGCGAGCCTGTGGCAATGGGCACCCTGACGGACTCGGCCATGAAGCCGATGGAGCGCATCTCCGGAATTACCTGACCCAGGGCGCGGGCCGCCCCGGTGGTGGTGAGAATGATATTGTTCATGATGCTGCGGCTCTTGCGCCGGTCTGTTGCCCCGCTGCCGGGCAGCCGGTCTAAAACCTGCTGACTGCCGGTGGCGGCATGGACGGTAACCATTGAGGCGCTGAGAAACCTGTCCGCCCCGAGGGAGTTCATGAGCGGCTTTATCATATAGGCCAGGCAGGTGGTGGTGCAGGAGGCGGCGGAGATAATGTTGTGTTTCTCTGGGCGGTAATCATCGCCGTTGATGCCGGAGACCAGGGTTACCGCGTCTTCCGGCACATCCATGCCTTTGGCCTTGATTTTGAAAGGGGCGGAAAGAATTACCTTGGCCGCTCCGGCCATTAAATGGCCGCGGCATGAGCCTTTCGGAGAGTTCATGTCCTCGGTGGGATCGTTAAAGGCCCCGGTGGTATCCACCACCAGGTGGATATCGTTCTCCCGCCACTTTATATCCTGCGGCAGGCGTGATTCTCTGAGGACACGCACCGGGATACCGTTAATCCTCATGGCACCGCTCTGTTCATCGAGTTCTTCTATAACCCGCCCGCCCTTGTAGCCGTTAAGATAAGAACTCAACCGGCCATAGCTTGAGTCCCGCTCGATATAGGCGGCAATATCGGAAAGCCCCTGACCGGCGTTTCTGCCGGTATTGACCACTATTTCAGAGAAGTATTCTCTGGCGGACTGGTTCCAGAGCAGAAGTTTGCCGATTCTGCCGAGGCCGTTTATTCCTAATTTCATATTTTTTCTCTCCTGTACTTTTCTTTTTGTAAACGATCAATTAACTACACTCAACTTCATATAACCCCCCCCCATAACTGTAAGCCTTTCAGGGACGCCGCCATGTGCAGGTTCCAAGGAGCCTCCGATGTAACCGTTCAGCAGAGGCGACAAATTACCCTTCGAGTTTGATATTCATCAGGTGGTAACTGGTAATGAGCTGGGTTATGGCGAGAGGATTACTGATTTTGACTCCATCCCCGTCACGGTATTTGCCGATATAGGTCTTTGGCATGTCAATACCGGGCAGGTGATCCCAAACGATTTTCATGACCCGGCGGGTGGTTTTGTGGGCAATATCCACGGCTATTTCGAGAATATCAACCGGCAGGCCGTCATCCCGGCCCAAGGTTGCCGATATGCAGCCCGGTTCCGGAATTAATCCTGATTCAATGAAATGGGAAAAGTCCGGATGCTTGATGGTGGGCCGTAGAATCAAGCGTACGTTGAGTTTTGTGCCGGTCTCGGTGTTCAGTCCTTTGGGGCGGTAAAAGGAGACTACAACGTCCGAGTAGGCCCGTTGCGGCCGGATATATCTGTTTGATACATCCTCCCGTCGTTTGAGGGATTCCATTACCTTCTCCGGGGTGTAGCCCCTCTTGCCGGTGTCCCTGGCAATCTTCCAGTCCACCCGCAGGCTCTCCTCCGGGTCTAAGTAGAGCTTGACGTCAAAGGCATCCCGCATTCTGCGGGTGTAGAAACCGAGCAGCCCCTCGATAATGACAAACTCCTTTGGCTTAATGTACTCCGGAGGGTCGAAATTGCCGGTGCTGTGATTATATACCGGTTTCAGGATCGGCTCTCCCCGGCGCAGACAGTGCAGGTGCTGTTCCATGATATCGATATAGTTGCAGTCCGGATGCAGGGCCGATATATTCTTTTTCTTGCGCTGCACCCGGTTGTATCTATGGTAATCGTCCACGCAGATATTGGTTACCCGCTCCGGGCCCAGTACATCCTCGATGCCCTTGGTAAAGGTGGTTTTTCCGGTGCCGCTGTCTCCAACTATTCCCAACAGTATGGGGCGATTGTTTCCCATGATCTTCCTCCGCGGTCTCTAAAACTTTATCTCAGACCAGATCTCCAGGGCCTCTTTGAGGTTCTTGCTGCTCCGGGCGATTTGATCCAATGATTTACCAGCCATTACCCCTTCGATGGCGTCACGAACAGCGGCGGCTCCGGCCCGGCTGCCACGGGGATGACCGTGAACTCCGCCGCCGAAGGCAAAGATCGCCTCCTTGCCGAATATGTCTATGAGTACGGGGATATGCCCAGGGTGCAGGCCGCCTGAGGCCACAGGAAAAACGGGTTTCAGCTTTCCCCAGGACTGGACGAAACGCATATTGTTTACTATCTTGGACTTCTGTTCTCTTAGAATCTCAAGCCGTTCCGCGAGCTCGATTCTGTTGCCTTCAAGTTTGCCCACCCCGGTTCCCACGTGTATATGATCCATTCCCGCCATCCTGGCCCATTTAGAGATTACCCTGTAGTCCACGCCGTGGTACGGAACCCGGTCATAGGCGGCGTGCATAGCCCGGTGGCCGTGCAATGCCAGACCGCCCATCCGTTCAATTTCCTTGCGCAGACTGGCCACGGCGGTGAAACCCGCCACCACAAAGTCAATCATTACAAAGCG
>DRPV01000300.1 GCA_011330685.1 Desulfobacterales bacterium | reverse complement strand
CGCGGTTCAATAAGCCGCCCGGCCCGCTCCTTGAAATACAGCTCATAGAGCAGATGACAATACTCATTGAGCCGGGATTTAGCCTGATTGGAGATGGAATAACGCCAAAAGCCATAGACCTTGGTGAGCTTGGTTAACATTTGACAATGACGCTCCCAGGTAAAACGGGAACGAGCCCGCTGCAGACCAGCTTTAGAAATCTTCTGCCAATAGCCTTTCTTGTTCTCGGCATCTTTAAAAAATTTCAAGAGACGATTGCTCATCTGCTCATACTCGGTGGGATTAATTAAAAATCCACTTACTCCGTCCTTAATTATCTCCAGAGGGCCGCCAAACTTGGTAGCGAAAACCGGCAGTCCGGAATGCATGGCCTCCAGAATGGTGAGACCAAAGGCCTCAAACAGGGCGGGCTGGACAAATATCCCCTTACGGTCGGCAACCACCCGATATGACTCGCCGGTCTTCTCCTTGGACAAGCGGCGGCCGATCCAGCGGATATGACCATTCAAGCCCAATTCATTAATCAGCTCATGCATCCGGTTTATTTCGGCCTTTTCCTCCTCATCGTTGGAGTTATCAGGGTTAATAACGCTGGCAATAATCACCATATTAGCCGTTGCCATGAGTTCCGGATTTCGGCCATAGGCCTCCACGAGACCGGTGAGATTTTTAATCCGGTCAAGGCGGGCGATGGAGAAAACAGGCGGCAGTTCAGGCCGTTCCAAATACCCCAGGCACGATT
The DNA here is from genome assembly GCA_011330685.1 of Desulfobacterales bacterium. Classification (GTDB taxonomy): domain Bacteria; phylum Desulfobacterota; class Desulfobulbia; order Desulfobulbales; family VMSU01; genus JAADIV01. The sequence continues at coordinate 12,237 of DRPV01000300.1, read as the reverse complement.
CGTTCTGTTCCTCAAAAAGGATACGGTTCATCTCTTCCCTGACCTCCGCCTTCCTCTTTTTTAAGGTATAGGAATAGAATATCTTATTATTAACCCCCGGCGGAATGACATTAAAACGGGGATGAAATAATTGAATACCGCTCACCACCTTCATCAGACCGGGCATAATAAAAAACTGGTATGATTCATACTGACCAATGGAGCTTTCGGTACCACTGATCTCCTGGCTGGTGGAGGTAATAATAAAATTGGTAAGGTTCATGGCGATGAGATCGGCCATGAACTGAATAGAAAAATTATACTGCTTCTCAAAATCATGCCAGTAAAGATCACTAAAGAGATATTTAGATTTCTCCAGGGCATGGGCGATATTGCATTGAATAACCCCTAACCGCTTGGATAGTTTGGTGGCCACCAGATTACCATCGGAGTAATTACCGACTATCAGATCAGGCCGGCCGCCAAGCTCAAGCATAATCTCCTGCTCCGCCTCCCTGGAAAATCGTTCAAGATAGGGCCAGACCTTGAACCTTGACATCCAGTAAGGGACAATTTCATCATTGTGATCACGGAACGGCACCCTCAAAATCCAGACATTATCCGTGCCGTCAACCTTTTCCAGGCGCTGATTGGAGGTGGTACCATCATTTTCAGGAATCAAACGGGTCACAATAACAATCCGCGGCTTAATCTCCAGGCCGGAAAGCCGTAAATCCTTGCGCATATACTGTTCCAGGGCGCAGGCCTGATCTAGGACATAGACTACCTGACCGCCGGTATCAGGCCGGCCAAGGACATTTTTCTGGCCAAACCAGCCGTGCGGTGAAATCAGGGCCACCTTGGAGACCATGGGTACCCTGGCCAGGAACTCCTCTAAGTTGTTCTCATCGGGCTGCTGCAGCACATCACGGAGGAGATTAATAGTCTCTAAGATACGGACAGCGCTGTTGCCCCAGCCGTCCAGCAGCCCCAGGGCTGCTAATTTCTGGCGTAAAAAGCCTGGCCCTTCGTTCTCCCGGCGGCGTTCAATTATATCAACGGCATCCTCCAGAGCGGTCTCTAATTCCCGGCTGCTGCGAACCAGACTTCCATCTAAAAGCAGTTGACGGCCGTGAAGATGATGAAGCTTCAAAAACTCATAGAGGGCACTGTTCATTTTATCCGGTTCATGCACCAGGTTAGTGGACATATAACGATTAAGATGTTTTATGCCCTGGCCAATGGAATCCGGATCCTTGAGGTGAGGGCCGTAATCGTAGAAGGGGGCCAGGTTAATCTCCATGCTGGTTCGTTCATTGGGCGGCAGATCCGGATAGAGCAGCTTCTCTTTGATGGTCAAAAAGTCCTTCACCGTCAGTTGCTTTAATTTATCATCCGTCTGCCGCATCTCATAGATCCGGCTTCGAGCCCGCTGGCGGCGGAAGATAAAGACCAGACGGTTATCCCTCCGCATCAATTCCTGAATCCGGCCGAGAAACAGCCAGGTCCCCGGCATATCGCCGTCCTGCTCCAGCCCCTGAAGGTAGAGCTTAAAGCCATGCAGAATATCATTACGCAGAATAATCGGCCCAGGCAGGTTATCGGGCAGAGAGAATAAAAACTCCCGCAGCACCGGTAATTCTTCCTCATCAACAAAATTTTGTAGATTTTTGCTCATATCTAACCTCTGAAATTACACAGCCCCTGATTATTAGATAGCGATCAATTAGCCACACCCAACTTCATAGCCCCTAACAGTAAGCGTTTCAGGGGCGCCGCCCTGTGCGCGTTCCAAGCCTTCGATTATACATCGGTATATCGAAGGGTTGGAGCGTGTGCATGGTGGTGTTCATGAAGCGCTTACGTTATTTAATAAAGCCATAGTGAGCTATGCCGTCAATAATACCGGCGGCATATTCCTGTTTGCTGAAATAGAGCTTACGCAAACCTTTGAGAGGCTCCAATTCCTTGCTGTAATTCCCCACGACCACGCCGCAGGTCTCACCACGCAGCATCTCCAGATCGTTGCCGGAATCACCGCAGACCATGATATTGGTCAATGGAATACCCCATTTATTACTCAAATAACGTACCGCTTTACCCTTGGAGGCCCGTAAAGGCAGAATATCCAGGAACTGACCGTGGGAATAAACCACATGGGTGCGCAGTCTGGACTCGTGCAGACGACGATGAACCTCCGCCAGCATCTCCGGATCATCCTCCATATAATAACTCAACTTGTAGCGCCGTCTGGCATCCTCCTCCTGCAGCTCCACAAAGTCCAGACCAGCCATGACCTCTATAACCGCCTCCGGCCGCCAGCGATAACTTAAATGGCGCTGCCAGCCACGGTCTTCTTCCATAAGAGCGCCATAATATATCTCCGTACCCACCGAAGTAATCATTATGTCAGGCAGGGGAACTCCATATTCCTCCAGAATATCACACATCATCTCCCGGCAGCGGCCGGTGGCTACCCCCCAGGCCATGGTCTGACGCGACTCATTAAGTATGGCCAGCAGGTTCTTCATGGCCTCATCGTCTCCCACCAGGGTATTATCTATATCGGTGACCAGCAGCTTATTGACCTTGGTCAAACGCCGCCCTATGCCAGTAACCTTGGTATGGGCTCTACGATGGGCGACAAGAGGCATTTTATCCTTCACTTCGGTAATTTCTTTAAGCATTTTAGCGCAATGTGAGTTCCAGGAATAATGGCTGCGGATACCATTAATACCGTTACGAGAAAATTTATTCCACAAATCATGATCGGTTATAATATTCTTACAGGCCCCGGCAATCGCCGAGCTGTCAGTGGGGTCAATTAGAAATCCATTGTCACAATTACCGACAATATCCGCCGGCCCCCCGTCGTTAGTGGCGACAATAGGTACCCCGCAGGAGGCGGCCTCGATAAGGGTGAGACCAAAGGGCTCAATAAGGGCGGGGTTGACAAAAACGCCGCCGCCACTGGCGCAGAGCCGGTAAAGTTCTGGAACCTCGAGGCTGAAATTATGTTTCTTGGGAATGGCCATCTTACCATAAAGATCATATTGATCCATGAGGAGCAGCATTTCGGTCAGGACATTCTGTTCGTTCTCCTCCATCTCGGTAATATTTTTTCTGATCCCGGCAAAGATTGCCAGATTAGACATGGCCTGCAACTCCGGATCCTCACCATAAGCGGTTATAAGGCCGGAGATATTTTTGCGCTGATCAGGACGGCAAAGGGCCAGAACAAAGGGCTTCTGCGGCCCAACCCAGAAGCGCTGCAACTCATTTGTCAGGGTCATGTGGGCCTGTTTTGAGACTTCATCGTTGTGGCTTGGATCAATTTCGTTATCGTAATAGGGATAAAAGGTATCAACGTCAATACCCGGCGGAATAACGGCATAGCGGCCGCTCTCATGATTCCGGTAAAGGCCGTATTGATTTTTTAATTCATGGTTGGTGGAGGTTATGATCAACTCGGCGTTCTCAATGATCTTTTCCTCCACCGCTATGCGGTAATTAATCTGATATTTACGCTGTAATTCCTGTTCCCTGGCCCCCTCACTCAACAGCCGGTTTTTTTTATGCAGCCCCATGGAATGCCCGGTAAAGATAAATGGCATCCCGAAAATACGGGCCAGCTCCTGAGCCACATAACCGCCATCGGCATAATGACCATGAAAGAAATCAGGAATCCGCCCTTCATTGCGGATAAAACGTACCGTGCGGTCAACAAATTCATCCAAGTGGGGCCAGAGCAGCTCTTTCCTGATATATTTCCGACCGCCGCATGGCAGGCGGATCAGGCGGGCCTTATCATTAAGAGGCTCAACGGGCCTGGCATAGGTGGGTGATAATCTTTTATCCTCAATAAGACGGGTAAATAAATCAACCTGGGCCACTTCAGGCTGACAGGCCAAGGCCCGGGCCAGCTCCAGAACATATTTTACCTGACCACCGGTATCGGCATCCCGGCCTAATTCCGGAGCCTCACCACGTATCAGGCCATGGACACTGAACAATTGAATATAAATTCCCTCCATATCAGCATTTCTCCTTTCTGCCCTTTCTCATTTTTAGTTTTTTTGTAACTGTTCAGCTGCACCCCATCTCGGAGTCTTCGCTTTCCTGAACGGTTACGGCTACCAGTTTAGGGTAATTTATTGCCTTTGCTGAAGTTACACAAATTTAATTATAACACAATTTTATATCAACCGGGCACCAAGTTCATAAAATAGAATTTTGTTCAGACACCGACCGCCTGGCAGGCAGGGTGGACAAGTTTTTCAATTGACAAGCCCGGCGCATTATATTAGCCATAAAGGTTACAATATTCATCAGGTCTGCCATAACAGCAAGGAGGAGGTTTCATGAAAGAAGCACGTCTTATCAGAAACGTTGGTATCTTCGGGCACAGTAAATGCGGCAAGACCTCCCTCGCGGAGGCCATATTATATACCTGCGGGAAGAACTCCCGCTTAGGCAAGGTCGATGACGGCTCAGCGTTGATGGATTTTGAGCCTGAGGAAATCAACCATAAGCTCAGTATAAATTCCTCATTCAACCGCTGTAGCTGGAAAAAGCACGATATATTTCTCACCGATACGCCCGGCGACGACAATTTTTTAAATGACGCCTTCTTCGCGGCTCAGGTGGTTGACAGCGCCGTCTTCATCGTTGGCGCCGTATTGGGCATCAAGAATCAGACTGCCAAGATCGCTGATTTTATCTTCGACAACCAGCGGCCGGCCCTTATTTTCATCAACAAAATGGATCGTGAACGGGCTGATTTTAATGCCGCCGTAAATGGAATCAAAAATAATCTCCCCTTTAAGACCGCGGTACTCCAGATCCCCGTGGGAGCAGAGGACAATTTCAGGGGAGTTATCAACCTGCTCTCCTCAAAGGCCTTCCTCAAAGATGAGAACGGGGAATTCACCGAGGCCGAAATCCCGGCCGATATGACAGAGGAAACTGCGGTCTGGCGTGAAGCACTCATGGAGTCCGTGGCTGAAACAGATGACGATCTTATTGAAAAATTTCTGGAAGAAGGCACCTTAAAGGACAGCGAAATTCAAGAAGGTCTGCGGCGGGCGGTACGAGAGGCCAAATTATGTCCGGTATTAGCCGGTTCCGCCGTCAGCATGGGGGTTCAACCACTTTTAGATACTATAACCGATCTCCTGCCGGCCCCGGCTGAAATGCCGCCCAGAATTGCTACTGTCCCCGGCAGCGGCGATATAGTTGAGTTGCAGCCCACTGCGGACGCCCCCTTCTCGGCCCTGGTATTCAAAACCATGGCCGATCCTTACGCCGGCCGTCTGACCATATTCAAGGTTATTTCCGGCAAATTATCCGGTGACACATTCTATAATGCCAATAAGGCCAAAAACGAAAAATTTGGCCAGTTGCTTATTATGGAGGGCAAAGAACATCAGCCGGTGCAGGAGGTGGAAGCCGGCATGATCGCCGCGGTCACTAAACTAAAACACACGGAAACAGGCGACACCCTGTGTCTTGCCGAGCGGCCTGTAATCTTTGAAATGCCGGAGGCTCTGCGCCCCACCGTCACCTACGCGGTTTCAGGTACCAAAAAGGATGACGAGGACAAGCTCTTTGCCGCCATCAGCAAGATGCTGGCCGAAGATCCCACCCTGCGGCTGGGCAGGGAAAAGCAGACCAACGAGGTCTTAATTTCCGGCACCGGCAAAATCCATTTACAGATCACCGGCGAGAAGATACAACGCAAGTTCGGGGTCGGTATGGAACTTAAACTGCCCAAAGTCCCCTACAAGGAGACTATCCGCGGTAAAGCCAAGGTACAGTACAAGCACAAAAAGCAGTCCGGCGGCCGGGGTCAATATGCCGACAACTGGTTGCAGATTGAGCCCCTTCCCAGGGGAGGGGGTTATGAATTCGTTGATGAAATTGTCGGCGGCGTAATTCCTAAACAGTATATTCCAGCCGTCAACAAAGGTGTCCAAGAGGCCATCGCCAAGGGGGTAATCGCTGGTTACCCCATGGTTGATGTCAAGGTCTCACTGGTGGACGGCTCCTTTCATAATGTCGATTCCTCGGAAATGGCCTTTAAAATCTCCGGTTCCATGGCCTTTAAAAAGGGGGCCTTAGAGGCCAACCCGGTACTATTAGAGCCGATAATGAACCTCACCATTACCGTTCCTAAAGACTATGTGGGTGATGTCATCGGTGATATTAACAGCCGCCGCGGCCGGGTCATGGGGATGGATTCCGCCCCGAACGGCGAGATAATCAAGGTGCAGGCCCCCATGGCCGAAATCCAGGAGTACGGCTCCCAACTCATTGCCATTACCGGGGGGCTGGGCAGTTTCATGAACGAATTTTCCCATTACGAGGAATTGCCCGCTCAGTTGACCGACAAGATCATTAACAAGGAGACATAGTGAGGGAGGAATACAGCTGCGGAATTCTGACGATGAGCGATAAGGGCTCAAGAGGCGAACGTGAAGATACCAGCGGTAAAAATCTGCGGGAAATAATGAGGGCCGCCGGCTTTAAAATCGACGCCTACCAGATTATCCCCGATAATGAAAAGATAATTTCAGCCACCTTAAAAGACTGGGCTGACAGCAGGGGACTTGATCTCATCATCACCACCGGCGGCACCGGGGTCAGTCCCAGCGATGTTACGCCGGAGGCCACGGCAGAGGTTATTGACCGTGAGTTACCGGGAATTGCCGAGGCCATGCGCCAGGCAAGCTTCCGAATAACCCCCCATGCCGTCCTCTCCCGCGCCAGATGCGGGATCAGGGGGAATTGTCTGATTATCAACCTGCCGGGCAGCAAAAAAGCAGCTCAGGAAAATATCGCCGTTGTCCTCAGCGCCCTACCCCACGCCATCTACAAAATAAAGGGCGGCACGGCCGACTGCGGCCACGCGTAATTCTTGAAAGTTAAGTTTTCAGGCGCCGCAGTCGATATCAACAGCCGGGCACGACTTACCCTTACAGGCGGATATCTCACCGATAACGTAGGCCTTTTCCCCCAGAGCCTCAAGCTGCATAATAACGTCTTCAACATCTTTTGCACCCACGATCATCACCATGCCGATACCGCAGTTGAAGGTACGGTACATATCAGATCCGCTTATCTTACCGCCCTGGCGTAAAAAATCAAAAATCGGTAACAGCGGCCAGGATTTACGGTCAATAACCGCCCGGCAGCCTTTGGGCAAAATTCGCGGAATATTATCAATGAACCCGCCGCCGGTAATGTGCACCAGACCACGAACCGGGAAGTTCTTGATTATATTAAGTATCGTCTCAGTGTAAATTCTGGTGGGGCGTAAAAGTTCCTCACCGAGAGAGCAGCCCAGTTCATCGATATAATCATCAACCTTGAGACCAAGCTCCTCAAAACAGACCTTACGCACCAGGGAATAACCATTACTATGGATACCGCTTGAACCCAGCCCGATAATTTTATCCCCCACCCTGATTTCAGAGCCGTCAATAATGGCGTCGCGCTCCACAATACCAACGGAAAAGCCGGCCAGATCATAAGCGCCGGCGGCGTAATGACCAGGCATCTCAGCCGTCTCGCCGCCAATGAGTGAGCATTTAGATATCTGGCAGCCCTTGGCAACCCCTTTTACCACGTCACTGGCCTGCTCTATATTCAAGACCCCCATGGAAAAATAATCCAGGAAGAAAAGCGGCCGGGCGCCGGAGACAATAACGTCATTCACGCACATAGCCACCAGATCAATACCAATGGTATCGTGGCAGCCGCACAACTCGGCAATTTTCAATTTAGTCCCCACACCATCGGTGGAGGAGACCAATACCGGATCTTGATAACGGCCGCTGCCCAGGGCAAAAAGCCCCCCAAAGCCGCCAATATCAGTTAACACGCCGCGTTGAAAAGTAGCGGCAACAAGAGGTTTTATATTATCAACAAACGCATTGGCCTTATCAATATCAACGCCGGCTTCGGCATATTTTGATTTTTTATCGGTCATAATTTTATGAAATTCCATATAGTTATAGTATTTTCTGCCCAGACAACCCATCAAAAAAAAATGCCGGACAGCCAACCTTACTTTTTAATCTTCGAGGCAACAAAAGTCAATTCATATTATCCCATTTTGCTGCCCCTAACGAAGTTAAAATTGTAAAAGATTAATGTAACTATTCAGCAGAGGCAATAAATTTCCCTAAACTGGTAGCCGTAACCGTTCGGGAAAGCGAAGACTCCGGATGTGCTCCAGCTCGGAGTCTACGCTTACCTCGTTCGTTTTGGCCTCCGAGTCTGTACTCCCTGTACGTGAGGAGGGCAGGTAAGCGTAGACTCCGAAACGGACGAAGATGGAGTGCAGCTGAACGGTTACAGATTAATAAGCCACAGCGGCAGATAACCGCCCGCCGGAATGTAGGCGTTCCCGGCGGGTACATTTTTTATTTTTTTTAACTTGCCTATAATACCACAATGTGGTATTTAATCATTTCATGTATTTCTTTCACATCTTATATTCTATAATTAACGGTTTGTGTTATATTAAAACCGTTCATCACCGTCGGTGGTATTATGATCAGTGCTGAATTTCTCGCGGCCCGCAAGCGCCTGGGAAAGACCCAAAAAATAATGGCTGAACTTCTGGGGGTCTCAATAAAGGCCGTCCACAGCTACGAGCAGGGCTGGCGTAAGATACCGGCCCATGTTGAGCGGCAGATTTTTTTCCTTTTATCCAGGCTTGGTAACGATGAAAAGAAAATAAAACCTTGCTGGGAGGTAAAAAAATGCCCCCCCAAACGCCGCAATAAATGTCCGGCCTGGGAATTTCAGGCCGGTAAACTCTGCTGGTTCATAAACGGCACAATCTGCGAGTGCCAGGCTCGAAAGACCTGGCAGGATAAAATGTCCGTCTGCCGCCAATGTGAGGTCTTAGTCTCTCTGATAAAAAGTTTCGAAGAGCCGGAGTTGATAGAATTACTGACAACTATATCCAGCACAACGGGGCTTAAACATCATGGTTAGATCAAGATCACCCTTGGCCGGTGACTTTAACATAAACATCCATGCCCGATCATAGAGGCACTACAAAATATAAAAAAATAGTAACTGTTTAGGAAAATTTATTGCCCCTGTTGAATAGTTACAAAATAAAATAAACCAGGAGAGGAGCAGCAAATGTCAGAATCTAAACTGGGTTTTAACACCAGGGCCTTACACAGCGGCTACACCCCGGATTCCACTACGAGAGCCAGGGCGATTCCCATATTCCAGACCGCCTCTTATATCTTTGAAAATACCGAACAGGCGGCTAACCTTTTCGCCCTGCGCGGCCCAGATTTTCCTGGCGAAATTTACAATCGCTTCACCAACCCCACCTATGAGGCCTTAGAAACCCGTATCGCCAGCCTGGAGGGCGGGCTGGCTGCCGCCGCCCTCTCCTCAGGGCAATCGGCCACCTTTATGGCCCTGCTTACCATTGCCGGTAATGGTGACAATATCGTGGCCTCAAATTCTATTTACGGCGGTACATATACCCTTTTTGACCTTACCTTCCGCCAGAAATTCGGCATTGACGTTAAATTTGTCGATCCCAATCCCCAGAGTATAAGAGAGGCCATTGACGGCAAAACCAAGGCCGTCTTTGCCGAGACCATCGGCAATCCCAAGCTTAATGTCCTTGATATTGCCGGGGCCGCCGCGGCCGCCCATGATGCCGGCCTGCCGTTAATCATTGACAATACCTTCGCCACCCCCTATCTCTGCCGTCCCTTTGAACATGGCGCGGATATAATCATTCACTCAGCCACCAAATGGATCGGCGGCCACGGCACCTCCATCGGCGGTCTGGTCGTCGATTCCGGCAGGTTCGACTGGAGCAGCGGTAAATTCCCCGACCTCAGCACCGACGACCCCTCTTACCGGGGCGGTCTGAACTATTTGGATGAGTTCGGCCAACTGGCCTATATTGTCAAGTTAAAATCCCGTTTTACGAGAGACCTGGGGCCCTGCATGAGCCCCTTTAACGCCTTTCTCTTTTTACAGGGTTTAGAGACCCTGGCCCTGCGCATGGAACGTCACAGCGAAAACGCCCTGGCCGCCGCCCGCTTCCTCCAGGCGCATCCCCAGGTAAACGAGGTCATGTATCCCGGCCTGAGCGAACATCCCAGCCATGAGCAGGCCGGGAAATATCTCCATAATGGCTTTGGCGGTATGGTGGGTTTCCGTATCAAGGGAGGGCTGGCGGCCGGCCGCGACTTTATTGAGAGCCTCACGGTCTTCTCACACCTCGCCAACGTAGGTGACGCGAAATCGCTGGCCATCCACCCTGCCAGCACCACCCACTCACAGATGACCCCCGCCCAGCAGATAGGCGCCGGGGTCACAGAAGATTTTATCCGTCTGTCCATCGGTATTGAAAACATAGAAGATATTATTGCCGATTTGGAGCAGGCGCTGTAATCTATCCGGCCATGAAAGAAACAATTGGCCCCACTGAAACTAAATATTTTAAGCTTCCTGGTTCCCTGCTCTTAGACAATAACGACTCTCTCAAGGAGGGGATAATTGCCTACGAGACTTATGGAAAATTAAACAGGGAGGCCGACAACGCCATTTTGATTTGTCACGCCCTGTCCGGTGACGCCCATGCCGCCGGCTTCCATGCCGGGGCCGATAAACCCGGCTGGTGGGAGATTATGATTGGCCCCGGCAAGGCCATTGACACCAACAAATATTTTGTTATTTGTTCTAATATATTAGGAAGCTGCATGGGAACCAGCGGCCCCTCAAGCCTTAACCCTGCCACCGGCCTGGCCTACGGCCTGAAGTTTCCGGTAATTACCATTGCCGATATGGTTAAGGCCCAGAAACGGCTCATTGATTTTTTAGGCATCCCCCGCCTTCTGGCAGTAATCGGCGGCTCCATAGGCGGCATGCAGAGCCTGGAATGGAGTATCCGTTATCCGGAGATGGTCTTTTCCGCTATTCTTTTAGCCACCACCCAGCGCCATTCCGCCCTGGCCATTGCCTTTAATGAGGTGGCCCGTCAGGCGATTATGGCGGATCCAAACTGGCAGGAGGGCAATTATTACCAGGGAACTAAACCGGACATGGGCCTGGCCGTGGCCCGCATGATAGGCCATATCACCTATCTTTCAGATGAGGCCATGCGCCATAAATTCGGCCGCCGCCTGCAGGACAAAGAAGACTTCTCCTTTAATTTTGATGCCGATTTTCAGGTTGAAAGCTATCTGCGCTATCAGGGTAAAAAATTTGTCGAACGTTTCGATGCCAACTCCTTTCTGTATATCACCAAGGCGGCGGATTATTTTGACCTGGCCCCCAGTCATCAGGCCGATGGCAGCCTTAAATCGCCCTTTGCCAGAGCAAAAGCCCGTTATCTCGTGGCCTCCTTTACCTCCGACTGGCTTTACCCCACGAGAGAGTCACGGGCCATGGTCAAGGCCATGAAAAAGAACAGCTTAGATGTAAGCTTCTGCGAAATAGAGGCCAAATGGGGCCACGACGCCTTTCTCCTGGAAAGTAAACGTCTGTCAAACCTTATGAGCGGCTTCTTAGACAGAATGAGCCGGGAGTCTCGGAATTATGCGCTTTGATCTTGAGATAATCGCCTCCTGGATAGAACCAGGTGCCAGAGTACTTGATCTGGGCTGCGGCAGCGGGGATTTATTATATTTTCTGGTGCAGAACAAGGAAGTAAGGGGTACTGGTATTGATTTCGAGGAGGCCAATATCGTCCATTGTATTGAGCGGGGGATCTCCGTTATTCAGGGAGATATTAACGAAGAGGTTCTGGATTACGCCGATAACACCTTTGACTATGTAATCCTGAGCCGTACATTGCAGCAGGTCTATGAGCCGGAGGCCCTGCTGAAAGAACTACTGCGCGTGGGCCGCCGCATAGTGGTGAGTTTCCCGAATTTCAGTCACTGGCTGTGCCGGATGCAGCTCTTCTTCATGGGCCGGACGCCCACCACCAGCCAATTACCCTACGAGTGGTACAACACCCCGAATATCAGGGTAATTACCCTTAGAGATTTTCGTGGATTTGTCCAGAAAACCGGCTTTAAGATTATCAGAGAAACGGGGATTAACACCCAGAATGAAGACCTTCATGGCCGGGTTATTCGTTTACTGCCTAATCTCCGGGCCACTTATGGTATATTTCTAATCGGCCATTGACATTCTTTTTTTACCACAGAGACAGGAATAACAAATTTCAATTATGGAACCGATAACCACAATCAAGTGCGT
>DRPV01000299.1 GCA_011330685.1 Desulfobacterales bacterium | reverse complement strand
GGCTTACCCACGGTTATATTGAGATCGGAGACGTTACCTGGACTGGCCAGCATAGAGGCAATCCAATAATCTATTTCAGCGCGTTTCATAATATATCTCCAGATTCGAGTGTAATTTTGTGTATGAAAGTCACCTGCTGCGGGTATTGACCTTGCCGCAACATCCATGGTAACCGTTCAGCTGCACCCCATTTTCGTCCGTTTCGGAGTCTTCGCTTTCCTGAACGGTTACAGCTCACAGTTAAGGGCAATTTGTTGCCTTGGCTAAACGGTTACCATCCATGTTTCGTGATACGCTCCGGCCTCTGACCCCTGGCCCCTGTATTACTTCGGCATTAACAGATACAGGCGGCCGGCCTCCTTCATATGACCAGCCGTGGCAGCCGCCTCCGCCCCTGTCCCCATAAAGAGATCCAGACGGCCGGAGCCCTTGATGGCCGCCCCGTTGTCCTGCTGAAGGACAAACCGCCGTAACGGCCGCCGACCGCAAAGCCGACCATGAGCAAATTCCGGCACCGTGGTCTCAAGATAATAAAGCCCGCCCATGGGAAAGCAGCGCGAATCAAGGGCTGCCGAGCGGCCGACAGTCAGAGCCTTGCCCATGCTGCCCACCGGCCCGGCCGCCGGGTCATCTTCGAGACGGAAAAAAATATACCTGTCATTATAATGCAGGATTCGACGGCGCTCGTCAAGATGGGAGGCCAGATAGGCGCGAATAGCCTCCATACTGACCTTTTTTAAGGGCATTCTACCCTCATCCACCAGCAGACGGCCAATGCTTTTATAGTCCCGGCCGTTCGAGCCGGCGTAAGCGGCCCGCAGCAGACGGCCATCCGGCAGCCGGATTAGCCCAGACCCCTGAACCTGCAGGATAAATACATCCACCGGATCACGGAGATATAATAATTCATCACCGGCCAGCAGCTGTTTATCCTCGATGGCGGCCCGCCGCCAGTAAGGCAGCAGACGATTATCCTCCAGGCGGCCGATAAACGGCCCACTCCCGGCGGCCCCATAATGACGGGCCTTGATAAGGTCGGGGGGCAGCCCATAGATGGGGTAGATAAAGGGCGGCTGTTTGATGAGACTGCCCTGAAAAACCGGCTGATAATAACCGGTTACCAGAATATCATCCCCGCCCCTGCTGTTCTGAGCCTGACAGACCTTAAAATTTGCCGCCACGGCATCCGGCAGGGCAATATCAGGCAGGGTACGGAGCAGTTTCCGGAACTTTAACAGAGAGGCCAGCATATCTCCGGCCGTCACGGACTGCGCCCCGCATGTTTTAAACCCGGCAGCGCCATCCCGCCGCCGCCAATAGGCGATGCTGTTGGTTAAAGCCGCCTCAAGAGAGGCCCTTGAACCATCATCCACCATATCCGGTGCCATCTTCAGCGCCCTCAGCCGGCAGCCCCCCGCCAGCCCAGGCAGTCGTGGACGACAACCACTGACAAGAAGTAAAATAAAGACAGCAACGGGCAGCAGAAATTTATTATTCATGTAATTCAGGCTCACGAACCCTAAAAATGTAAAAAATAGTATTTTTACCTATTTTTCTTCTTGACCACTCTCTTTGCAAACTGTTTATTATACACTAATAAATTATTGGTTAAAAGGTAACTGTTCAGCTGCACCCCATCTTCGTCCGTTTCGCCCTCCTCACGTACAAAAGGTACGCTTCGGAGGTCGAAACGGACGAGGTAAGCGAAGACTCCGAGCTGAGGCACATCCGGAGTCTTCGCTTACCTGAGCAGTTACGGTTGCGAGTTTAGGGGATTTTATTGCCCCTGCTGAATGGTTACGATTTATGGTAAATATTCAGCAAGACACCCGTAATAACCAACCACTGAAGGGTGCTGCTGAACAGTTACCTTCACCGCATGATTTCAAAAAGGAGACATAATGAACGAAGAAAAAAAAATTGAGAGTCTATCCACCGAAAAAAGGATCTTCAATCCTCCCACCGAAGGCCGGGATACCGCCTGTATCAAGAGCATGGAGGAGTACGAGGCCCAGTATAAACGCTCCATGGAAGACCCCGACGGCTATTGGGGAGACAGAGCGGAAGAACTTATTACCTGGGATAAAAAATGGGACACCGTCCTTGATGCCGATATGTACAAGCCGGAGATAAACTGGTTTGTAAACGGTAAATTAAATGTTTCTTACAACTGTCTTGACCGTCACCTCACCAACGGCCGCCGTAACAAGGCCGCTATTATCTGGCAGGGCGAGCCGGAGGAGGATGTTAAGGTCTATACCTATCAGATGCTCCACTCCGCAGTCTGCCGCTGCGCCAACGCCCTCAAAAAGCTGGGAGTCAAAAAGGGCGACCGAGTAGCCGTCTATCTGCCCATGATCCCGGAACTGGCTATTACCCTCCTGGCCTGCAGCCGGATAGGGGCCATTCATTCCGTCGTATTTGCCGGATTCTCCTCCCCCAGCCTCCAGAGCCGGATTAATGACTGTGAGGCCAAGGTTCTGATTACCGCCGACGCCGTCATCCGGGCCGGCAAAACCATCCCCTTAAAAAGCAATGCCGATGCGGCTTTAGAGGGCTGTAACAGCGTAACGAACACAATTATCGTCAAAAGGGGCGGCAACGACATAAACTTCAAAGAGGGCTTTGACCTCTGGTGGCACGAGGTAATGGCCGCCAAAGATGTCAGCGGCCCCTGTGAGCCTGAGTCCATGGATGCCGAGGATCCGCTTTTTATCCTTTACACCTCCGGCAGTACCGGCAAGCCCAAGGGCGTGGTTCATACCACCGGCGGTTATCTGACTTACGCGGCCCATACCTGCCAGACCGTTTTTGACATCAAAGATGACGATGTCTACTGGTGTACCGCCGATATCGGCTGGATTACCGGCCACAGCTATATCCTCTACGGGCCTTTGGCTCTCGGTGCCACCTCCCTGATGTTTGAAGGTGTGCCCACCTATCCGGCCCCTAACCGTTTCTGGCAGATTGTCGAAAAATTCAAGGTCAATATTTTCTATACCGCTCCCACTGCCGTCCGGGCTCTAATGAGATTCGGCGAGTCCCATACCAAGAAGAACGATCTCTCCTCTCTGCGCGTTCTCGGTTCGGTGGGTGAGCCCATCAACCCCGAGGCCTGGATGTGGTATTACGAGCATATAGGTGCCAGCCGTCTACCCATCGTGGACACCTGGTGGCAGACCGAGACCGGCGGCATCCTCATCTCCGCCCTGCCCTATGCCACACCTCTGAAGCCAGGCTCCGCCACCCGGCCCCTGCCCGGCATAGACGCGGCAATCTATAATGAAGAAGGCAAAGAAGCGGGGATCAATGAGGGCGGTCGTTTAGTTATCAAAAAGCCCTGGCCCGGTATGTTGCGGGGTATTTACGGCGACCCTGAACGTTATAAAAAGACCTATTTCACCCGTTTCCCCGGCATCTACGACCCGGAGGACGGAGCCAGAAAAGATGAAGACGGCTATTTCTGGATTATGGGCCGCTTAGATGACGTTATCAACGTCTCCGGCCACCGAATGGGAACGGCCGAAATAGAATCAGCCCTCGTTGCCCATAAAGACGTGGCTGAGGCCGCGGTAGTGGCTGCTCCTCATGAAATCAAGGGCCAGAGTATCTACGCCTATGTGACCTTAAAGGCGGACATTGAGCCCAGCGAAGAACTGCGGGCCGCCTTAAGAACCTGGGTAAGAACCCAGATCGGCCCCATTGCCACCCCGGAGCACATCCAGTTCGCCGATGGTCTGCCCAAGACCAGATCCGGCAAGATCATGCGCCGCATCCTGCGCAAGATTGCCGCCGGTATGCACGAGGAACACGATTTTGGTGATACCTCCACCCTGGCCGACCCCGGCGTTGTTGATCTGCTGGTCAAAGGTAATCTCAAGTTGATTGCCTGATTTTTTTCTCGGAACCAAGTTCCAAAGGGCAGCGGCAAATTTATTGCCGCTGCCCTTTTTTATTTGAAACACTGTAACTATTCAGCAGGGGCAATAAATCCCCCTGCTGAATAGTTACAAAACATCATTGACCAGTCCATGAAAAGGTACTAATAAACTATAGTTAAGTCCTTTTAAATTGCCATTTTAAAGGGACAGAGACCATGGCAGCCATCTGAGATCATAACAATTAAAGAGGAGAAAAGACAATGAGCACTCAAGATATGGTCACCATAGAAGCATGCATTAAACTACCCGCTGAATTAGCAGAAGAGTTGCAGGAGGTGGTCAAGGCGACTGGCAAATCCCAGGAGGACTTGATCTGCCAGTATGTCACAGAAGGTATTTCTACCGCCATGCCGCAGGTAAAGCGAAAACTCTTTTTCAGCCACACCAAAAAAATTCTCCAACAGCATAATATATCGGATGAGGTTGTGGACGAGATTGTTGACAAATTCCTCTATTAAAAAAACGTAAGCGCTCCAGGGGTTATATGAAGTTGGGTGTAGTTTACTGACCGCTGACAAAAAAACAAAGGGGGGTGAATCATGTCAAAACTAATCCTGTCTCTGGACGGCGGCGGCATCCGTGGCGCGGCTGCCACCCAGTTCCTGGCCAAGGTTGAAAAACAACTACAGACCGGGCACAACAAATCAATTCGTGATTGCGTTGATTTTTATGCTGGTACGAGTACCGGCAGCATTATCGCTCTCTGCCTGGCCACCACGAACCTGAGCATGGACAAAATCAACGAGCTGTATAATTACCAGAATGCCCAGAAAATTTTTTCCGAACATAAAGGTCTATTGGATTTCGATGGCATAAACGCCCCCAAATTTGAGGCCAAAGGCAAAACCGAGATTCTCAAAAAAAATCTCGGTAAAGCCAGAATCAAAGACGTTCCAGCCGACAAACATGTTTTAGCCGTCACTTACGCCATTGAAAAGCGTAGACCCGTGGTCATTAAGTCCACCAAAAAGGATTATTTAAACCTCCTTTCATACCAGGCCGCCGACGCCTCAAGCGCGGCTCCCACCTATTTCCCCACTAAAGAGATACAGCTTTCCCAGGGACAGGACGAATCCTGGCTGGTTGACGGCGGGGTTATTGCCAACAATCCGACCATGTGCGCCATAACCGAGGCCAAGCGGGTTTGGCCGAATATACCATTAAGTGAAATGCGCGTACTCTCCATAGGCACGGGTTTTATGACCAGAAAGATAAACGGCCCGGCATCACAGAGATGGGGCGGTTTACAATGGATGACAGAGGGGCATATAATGGAATTACTCTCCGATGAGCGGATTGTTGCCTATCAGGCCATGACCATCATTGACGCCGGCAATTACATCAGGGTCAACGCCAAGCTCAAGGAACAGGCCGGACTGCCGCAGCCTCCTGACGATGCCATGGACGATGTGAGTAAAGCCAATATCAAGCGCCTCAAGAGACTGGGCGACTTCTGGTTCGAGCAATATGGCGAAGCCGCGGTTGAACTGCTCCTGGATACCTACGAAGGCCCATCCCTTGACCGCATCGATCCCCGCTCAGGCGCCCCGCTTATTCAAAGATAAACGTAACTGCTGAACAGTTACGGCTGCCAGTTTAGGGAAATTTATTGCCCCTGCTGAATAGTTACAGATAAACTTGTACCACAAATGTAAGCGCTCCATGAATACCACCCTGCACATCCCT
The DNA here is from genome assembly GCA_011330685.1 of Desulfobacterales bacterium. GTDB lineage: Bacteria > Desulfobacterota > Desulfobulbia > Desulfobulbales > VMSU01 > JAADIV01. Next base: position 332 of record DRPV01000299.1, on the reverse strand, counting down.
GGTTCCAGGTATCTCCAAAGGCACTGCCGATGATTCCCCGGTAGCGCCTTTTTTTTATGGCATAATTTCACAAAAACGAATAGTAGTTATTATCAAATCATTTGCTTTGAAAATTATCCTCTGCTCTATACAGGCAGGTTCTTACCCTGATACTTAAACAGGTAACGGGAAGACCGCCGTTTTAAATGCCTGAAAAATCAGCGGTGTCCGGTTACAATCTTGCACGAGGGTAATAGGACTGTCTTCGTAGCGTATTGAACAAATTCTGTAGCATTTTCTTAGTGAAGCGCAGCCAAAAATTGCGTCTGTCTGAGTGAGGAACGAACGAGTTT
>DRPV01000298.1 GCA_011330685.1 Desulfobacterales bacterium | reverse complement strand
TTACGCAGGCGCTTTAAGATCCCAAGGAGAAAATCTATATTCAGGCTCCGTTCATGGGCCTCGTCAATAATGATAAATTGATAACGCCGCAAATAACGGTCACGGGCCGCCTCGGCCAGCAGCATGCCGTCGGTGAGGAATTTAATCCGGCTCCGGCGGCTGGTGCGGTCAAGGAAACGCACCTTATAGCCCACCATCTCCCGGCCCTGGGCGCCCATCTCCTCAGCCACCCGCCGGGCCACGGTAATGGCGGCAATACGCCGGGGCTGAGTACAGGCAATCACCCCCTTGTCACTTAGCCCGGCTTCAAGGCACATCTTGGGCAGCTGAGTGGTCTTGCCGCAGCCGGTCTCACCAGCCACAATGAGAACAGGATGTTCTTTAAGGAGAGCAATGATCTCGTCTTTTAACCGGACAATGGGCAGCCCGGCCGGATAATTTATTTTATTGACCATGAATGAATTATTTTTGTAGTATAATGATGTTCTCAGTTGCAATAATTTATAATTTAATAGTTAATATTATTCGGCATTCTACCGAATAATAAAATAATAACAATAACCGCACGCAGGTTCAGAATGAAAAACAAACACCGTATCCAGTTAAACAATCAGACCAGGCGCCCGCTGAGGGCGGCGGAACTACAGGATATTCAACCAGGGAGGGTAAAAATGGCAGAAAATTTAGAAAATGTCGATACCGCCATTGAGGCATCAAAGAAGGTAGTGGTTTCCAGAGAAAAGGAGATAGGAGAATCAGCCGAGCATCCCAAGGGCCCGGTGGGGCTTGATATTGGAACCAGCCATATTGTCATGGCCCAGAACAAGGGTAAACAGGTCAATACCGTTAAGCAGCTTAACGCCTTTTTCACCATCCCCTATTCCAAATTCACCAAAAAGATTCTGGTGGAAAACGATGTTTCCTTTTATGAGAAGAACAATCAATTCTACATCCTCGGTTATTCGGCCGAGAATTTTGCCAAGATGTTTAACGCCAATACCCGCCGCACCATGGAGCAGGGCCTGTTAAACGCCCATGAGGAAGAGGGCATCACGGTACTGAAATCCATTATCAACACTCTGATCAAGGACAGCCCCAAACGTAATGAAGTTATCTGCTTCAGCGTCCCCGGCGCCCCTCTCGGCGGCCCCGATTCGGTAGTCTATCATGAATCAATTATCAAGATGCACCTCACCAGCCTCGGTTACAAGCCCTCCTCCATCAATGAGGGCCTGGCCACGGTTATGGCCGAACTGGCCAACGACAATTTCACCGGCATCGGTATCAGCATGGGCGGCGGCATGTGTAATATCTGCCTCTCTTATTTATCTGTGCCGATAATCACCTACAGTATCCAGAAGGGCGGCGACTATATCGACACCATGGTGGGTATCTCGGTGGGTGAGAAGGCCACTACCATCAAGTCCATGAAGGAAAAGGATTTCAGCCTCTCATCACCGCCCCGGAACCGGGTGGAGACCGCCTTGGAGATATACTATATTGAACTGGTTCGTTCCCTGCTCAAGAGCCTGGAGACAACCCTGTTGAAGACCGATAAGATCCCGAAGATCAGCACCCCCATTCCCATTGTTTTAAGCGGCGGTACGGTTCTGCCCAACGGCTTCAAGGAGCTATTTAAGAAGACCCTGAGGGAGGTAAACCTGCCCATTAACATCTCCCAGGTCAAAATAGCCGATGACCCGCTGAACACCACAGCCAAGGGTGCCATGGTAATGGCCCTCTCGGAAGAAATTTAATAACTATTAAACAGGGGCAATAAATTTCCCTAAACTGGTAGCCGTAACTGTTCAGCAGTGCTCCAGGTTCGGAGTCTGCGCTTACCTCGTCCATTTAGGTCTTTTCGACTACGACCATGCTTCAAAGTCCTAAATGAACAGGAAAGCGTAGACTCCGAGATGGAGGTACTGAACAGTTACTGCTTTTATACCTCTCTACAAGCCACTTGCCAGTACCACTGCCGGTATCGTCTTCAGCAGCAGTTTAAAATCAAGCAACAACGACCAATTATCAATATAGTCGAGATCCATCTTCATCCAGGTCTCAAAATCAATATTATTGCGGCCAGAAACCTGCCATATACACGTCAGGCCAGGTTTTAATGACAGGCGCCGGCGTTGCCAGGGCTTATATTCTTTTACCTCGGCAGGTAACGGCGGCCGCGGGCCCACCAGGCTCATCTCACCCTGGAGGATATTAATCAACTGGGGCAATTCATCAAGGCTTGTCTTGCGGAGGAATTTGCCGACCGTGGTCACTCTCGGGTCATTTTTTAATTTAAATA
>DRPV01000297.1 GCA_011330685.1 Desulfobacterales bacterium | reverse complement strand
GAGTGCGAGATGGAGTAATGATCCACCGGGACACTGACCGGAATGTATTCATCGGCCCCAATATCAGGCCCTGTTCCCTGGGGTCGGGCGTCACCGTCAATATCAACGCCGGGCGCGTAGGCCGGATCAGCGTGGTCTATGGCCGAAGTGGAGGTGATTTGCAGGTGATAATCGGCAGTCAAATCAGGGTTTGTGGTGAAATTATCCGTCAACACCGGATTCTTACCGGTAAAAGAACTGGCAGAGTTATAGATTGAATTTGAAATCGTCAGGCTGGTATCGTCTTTATCACGGGTATAGGCATTATTCCCATCCGCGGAACTGTTTCCCCAGAGAATACTGTTGTGAACAGCAAAATTTCCGTAATAATGAATGTAAAAGGCGCCACCCTGCACATCAGCAGAATTATCAACAATCGTGCAATTAGTAAATGAAAGCTTGGTGCCGGTATTGCCGTAAGCCGCGCCGCCTCTATCGGAGGCATTATTGCCGGTAATCAGGCAGTTTGTTAAATTAGAATCACCACCGGAGCTGCCATTGATAAAAACAGCCCCTCCACCACTGTTGCTGCTGCCGCTTGCGGTATTGTTTGTAATTTTAGACCTGTTGATATTAATCTTGCTGTTATTTATATATATGCCGCCGCCGGAATAGGCGGCACTATTAGAATCAATGGTGGAATCGGTAAGTGTTGAATCAGAGGTGACCGAATTAAAGTCGATGGCACCGCCAAGATAGCTGGCACTGTTGTTGGTAAAGGTAGAACCGGAAATAGTTACAGTAGCACCGGTGTTGATGTATACAGCGCCGCCATATTTGGCTTGGTTGCCGCTGAAGGTTGTGTTTATAATCTTCAGCTCAATAGCACCATTAGAGCCAAGACCACCACCGTATGCTGATGTTCCGGCATTATTGTCGCTGATAACACAATTTTGGACAGTTAGATTACTTCTGGCGTAAATGGCCGTTTTACCGGAACTGCCGGTAACAGTAAACCCGTCTAAAGTACAGCCAATGGAGTCATTCTGGAATAATATAGTATTTGGCTTGCTGTGCATAGGGCAGCCTCCCCCCATCCCCATAGACGAAGAAGGCGGCCGAATTGTGGTGTATCCCGCCCCATGTTCGGATTTAATAGTAATATTTCTATTCATTACGGAGAGATTCTCCCTGTAAGTGCCATCACAGACCAGAATCGTATCACCATTCTCAGAGGCATTAACAGCTGCCTGAATGGTAGTGAAATCCGCGCCGCCGGAGCCGCAAACCGTAATATCACCACCCACGGCAGATAAGGCGATCTGCGAAAAACTTAGCAGGTAAGTCAATACCAGAGCCATTGTCAGGACAGCGTTTTGACAACAATGATTTTTTCTCATAACCAATCTACCCCGTTAATCTAAAAATAAAGAAGAATGAACATGCCCCTCTACAGGGCAAAACCCAACCTTTAGTTAATTGTAACCATTCAGCTGCACCCCATCTCGGAGTCTGCGCTTACCTCGTCCGTTTCGGAGTCTACGCTTACCTGGCCACCTCACGTACAGGGTGTACAGACTCGGCGGCCAAAACGAACGAACCTGGGGCACATCCGGAGTCTTCGCTTTCCTGAACGGTTACAGCTCACAGTTTAGGGCAATTCGGTGCCTTAGCAGAATAGATACAGTTAATTTAGTTAAAAGCTGCCACCTTGAGACTTTACCTATTATCGGCCAAGGGTTATTCTCTGCCCCTATAATATTTTACGCATTCAGCGTACCACAAGCAAAACAGCGTACCATAATAAATCATACGATCCGCCCCCCGTAACTATTCAATAAAATACAGACTTCAGAGATATGGTGATAAATTTCACTCAATTCATGCGAAAAATGCCCCAATCTTAAATTTCCTGCTTTCTTGCCTATGCTATTTCTCTGCTTTAAAATTTAGTTACAAGATAAGACGCATTCTTATCAAAAATTTTAGCAGTTATGAAATAGCCTTACAAGCCCCTGACTGCTAAACTTTACAAATTTTGTATTTAAAGACAGAAGGATTACCTGACCAGTCAGGCGGCACAGACATTTTTCCTGATTCAGGCCACAAGCCGTATACTTAGCACACTTAAATCATTCAAAAAATGATTGGCCGCAATCAACAAAAAAAAGGCTTTATTTTATATATTAATAATTGCTACAATCAATTATCGAGCAAGTGAGTGCAATTTTATTACTTTTATTAAAATCAGCCGACAGGAGAAGATGTATGGAAAAAGAAATTAAGCGCCCCAGCCTTTTAACCTCAAAGGATTATGGTCAGAAAGGTTTTACCTTGATTGAGTTAATCATGGTAATTGTTATTCTGGGTATTCTGGTAGCTGTAGCAGTACCTAAATACCAGAGTCTTAAAGGTGACGCCTCTACGGCTGCGGCGAATGGAATGTACGCCGGAGCTCAGGCGGCCTGTGCCATAAATTTTGCGAATAATATGTTACACCCGGGTGGCACACTTATTACCAATGGTGCAACACTTTTAGGTGCTATGGATAACCCGCCAAGTGACTGGGCTGTCCCCGCGGGAGGAGAAACTTCTCCCCCGACAATAGTGGCAACAATTAGTGGAACTCCTTATACTATTACAATAACCAGTGTTGAAACTGCTACATCCAAAGCAGCTCTTTCTAAAAGCTGGTAGTATTAAAAATACATAAAATCAAAAAAGCCCGCTTGTCTAATAACAAGCGGGCTTTTTTGATTAGCCTGAATGTCCACAACACCGAGCACTAATTGAGAATGCAAAGCCAATATGACCATGACAATAAACTACTGAATTATTCCACTCGGTTAAATAGGCCTTAAATCATGGGAACGTGCAAAAACGGATAATTATCTTGCGACTGGATTACCAAAGAGCCTCCAGAAACGCTTATATCTCAGAGAGTGTAACCATCTTTTAGAGTACTTGGAATTATTGATTATTTACCGGCGGGAAGAATAACTCCAACTATTTCATAACCTTCATCATATTCCACATCGGCATATAGATGGCCAGAGCCAGAAGGCCGACAATTACCCCCATCACTACCAGCAATATAGGCTCAATAAGAGAGGAAAGATTATCGATGGAATACCTGGTTTCAGAGTCATAAAAGTCAGCCACCTTGTCCATCATCACACTGAGGGTACCTGATTTTTCACCGATGGAAACCATCTGCACCACCATGGGCGGGAACATCGGATGTTTTGCCATTGAATCATAGAGATCTCTGCCATCCTTTACATCCACTTTAACCTCATCGACAATCTCCCGGATCACCAGGTTGTTTATACTTGTCACTGAAAGATCAAGCGTCTTGATTATATCCACGCCGCTCTTGGAAAGAAGGGCAAATACCCGGCAGAATCTGGCCATATATACCTTTATGGTTAAGGCACCCATAACGGGTATTTTCAAAAAAAGACCATCTTTTAGCCTGACAAAATCCTTTGATTTCAGAGCCATATGATAAGCGGCAGCCACAACGATTAAAAGACCGAGGAGTAAAATGCTGTAATTGGTAAAGGCGTTACTCACCCAGATTAAAATTTTTGTCGGTAATGGCAGTTCAACTTTGGAGTTTTTGAACATAGTCATGAATTTCGGCACCACAAAAATCATCAGAAAAGTCACGGCACCCACAATGCTGGTCATAACGATCTTGGGATATCTGGTCGCCGCCTTAATCTTTTCGGTTACCTCTTTTTCACTCTCAAATACCTGCGACAGGTACTCAAATGAAATCCCTAACCCCCCTGACTCCTCGCCGACTTTGATAATATTCTGGAAAAGCGTATCAAAATGCCTGGGGAATTTGGCAAAGGAGTCGCTCAGGTTGTCACCGGACTCAATATCATCGGCAACCTGCTGGATTATTGTTTTAAGAACGGGGTTGGTGGTCTGCATGGTGATTATTTCCAGGGCCTGCAAAACGGCAACCCCGGCATTAATCATGGTGGCAATCTGACGGCATAAAACAATTTTTTCGTCAATGGTTATCTTGCTGAATCTGCCCTTAAAAAGGGGCGTTGAACCTGCTGCATCCAGTTGACCTCCCATCGTCCTGCCGTCTTTTGTAACAATAATATCTATCGGACTCATACCGTTATTAAGGAGCCATTCCTCTATCTCATCTACCCCCGCGGATTCCCGAATTCCACTAACGGTTCTGCCCTTATTGTCGATGGCCTCAAACTTAAAATTCGCCATGTTCTAATCTTTATCCTCTATGGAAAGACGGTATATCTCCTCAGGAGAGGTAATACCTGCCAACATCGCCTTAACCGCTGACTGATGTAAAGTCACAAGCCCCTCGGCCTGGGCCTGACGGGTTATTTCACCGGTTGAAACTCTATCCATGATCATGTCTTCAAGTTTGCTGGAAATAGTCAGCACCTCGTAAATAGCTATTCTCCCCTTGTAACCCAGGTGTTCGCACTTCGAGCATTTACCAGGGCCATACAGGGTTACAGGATGGTCGGGAGCCAAACCCAGATCCTCTAAGATATTAGCGGCATGTTTTATTTCCCGGCGGCATTCAGGGCATAGGCGGCGAATTAAGCGCTGGGCCAGAATCAGACCAACCGCCGAGGTGATTAAAAATGGCGGTATGCCCATTTCCACCAGGCGGGATATGGCACCGCTGGCATTATTGGTATGCAGGGTTGACAAGACCAGATGACCAGTCAGGGCGGCTTGAATCGCAATCTCCGCGGTTTCTTCATCCCGGATCTCGCCAATCATCACCACATCCGGATCCTGGCGCAAGATGGAACGTAGAGCCGAGGCGAATGACAACCCGGCCTTGGCATTTGTCTGCACCTGGTTCACCCCGATAAGTTCATATTCAACCGGGTCTTCAACTGTGACAATATTTTTATCAATGGAGTTGATTAAGTTGAGGGCTCCGTAGAGAGTGGTAGTTTTACCGCTGCCGGTGGGCCCGGTAACCAGGATGATTTCGTGAGGGTTAAAAAGATGTTTTTCAAATAACTCCTGCTGCTTCTTCTCAAAGCCCAGATCCTTCAGATTAACATTCACCCGGGCTTTATCAAGGAGCCTCATAACTATTTTTTCACCGCGGTTCAACGGCAGGGTTGAGACACGAACATCGAAGGAATGGCCGAGAATCGGCAGCTCAAACCTACCGTCCTGCGGATTGCGGCGTTCGCCGATATCAAGCATGGACATAATTTTAATGCGCGAGATAATCGCCGGCAACATGGCAATGGGATACTTTTTAGCAACCCGCAGCATACCATCAATCCGAAAGCGAAACCTCAGCATATCGCCATTGGGCTCTATGTGAATATCGCTGACCTCCCTTTTGACTGCCTGCAGCAATATGCTGTTGACTATTTCCACGACTTCAGAATCAGGGGGAGCATCTTCATCCGGTTCGTCTATAGCTGAAGCGGGCTGGGTGATTGATAAATAATACTTATCAATCATCTCCTCAATCCGGCTTTCCACGGCAACACAAAGAACCATCCGGCCTTTAATGATTTTTGAGACCTCATCCACCGCGAAAATATTTAAGGGATCGGAAAAGGCCACAAGAACCTCACCGGGGCGCTTCCCCAGGGCAATTAATTTGTGCTTCCTGGCAACAAGCTCCGGGATTAGAATAACCGCTGTCTGGTCAATGGTTATCTTATCAAAATCCACATACGGAAAACCAAGCTGCCGGGCAATGGTCTTGGCAATAGTCAGTTCATCAACAATACCAAGATCTTTAAGGCTCTGACCTAACTTTACATTATTCTCTTCACCATACCTCAGGCCTTCTTCAAGCTGGGCCGGAGTAACCAGGCCGCAGTCAACAAGAATATCACCAAATCTTTTGCGTTTCGATTGTTGCATTACTGTTATATATTGTTAAGTTGCTAATAATTTATGGTAACCATTCAGCTGCACTCCATCTTCGTCCGTTTTGCCCTCCTCACGTACGGGAGTACAGACTCGGAGGTCAAAACGAACGAACCTGGAGCACATCTGAACGGTTACGGTTCCGAGTTTCGGGTAATTTGTTGCCTTTGGTGAATAGTTACAATTTATGCAAGTTATTTAAAGCCGGCAGCAGCATTCTTCCCCCTATTTAACCAAAAACCCAAGGCGGTAGAATATTACAGCAACAACACCAGCGGCGGCCAAAAGCAGGATTAACGGGTATTTTTTTCTAAATAGAGGGCTGCGGTCTCTTCTTTCCAGAAAATCAACAGCATCATACATACATTTTGGAGTTATCTCCCGGCTCTTATTGGCACAGGCCGTCAGCAACGCCCTGTTCATCAACCAGTTAATCAATCGGGGTACGCCTTTACTGTACCGCCATAAAATATTAACGGTTGACCGGCTCAACCTCAGGTCAGAGCGCCCGGCCTGACTCAAGCGATAATGAACATATTGAGTCATCTCTCTCTTTGAAAGGGGCGCAAGCTCTTCAATAATAGTCACCCGTTGCAAAAGCTGGCGCAGGTTTGGCTGCTCAATCAAGGTGAGAAGTTCCGGCTGGCCCACCAGAATTATCTGAATAAATTTTTGTTTATCAGATTCAAAATTTGATAACAAGCGCAGTTGTTCAATACTTTCCGGGTAAAGATCCTGGGCCTCATCAACTATTATGAGCAGCCTTTTATTCTCCTGGGACAGTTTAAAAAGATGGTCGTTAAGGGCGGCCAGCAGACTATCGATGCTTTCATCTGTATTCCCGCTGCGCAGGCCGATATCTCTAAGAATGGCCAATACCAATTCCCTTGGAGACAGCAGGGGGGAGAAGACCATGGCGATTTCATGTTTTTCGGCCAATTTGGCGCTCAGGTGTTTCAGCACCATGGTTTTGCCGGTGCCAATCTCTCCCGCCACAATAATAAAGCCCTCTCCTTCGTCAATCCCAAACATAATGACCTTTTCCAGAGCTTTATGTCTGCTGGAGGGGAAATAAAAATCCCGGTCAGGAGTCAGGCTGAAAGGAGTTTCTTTAAAACCGAAAAAGGCAAGATGATCTATCATGACAGTTAAAAAATTATTTCTTCAATAATTTCAGCGGAGTTAAATCCATCTTCTCACCAGTAAGCAAGGTAGAGTTGGTATTTTTTTTAAGGTATTCAGTCGTTTTTCTGCTGATGGGAAGTGCCTGATTCATGGTGATAACATTGGCGGTAATAAAGACAAGCAGCTCATCCTTTTTGTTTTCCTTCTGATGGCTTCGAAACAGATAGCCAAGTATGGGAATTTTTGCAAGACCGGGAACACTGTCATTATCTTTTCGGTCGGATTTAAGCATTATACCGCCGATAACAGCGGTAACACCATCCTTAAGTAATAAATCCGTGGTAATTTCCTGGGTATTAAGCGAGGCGTTATTATTTATTACATCGCCCACACTGCCATTATTGACTGTAAGTTTAATGGAGATTAATTTACCTTGGATCTTCGGGGTAACTTCAAGGCTCAGATTGGCCTCCTTAAAGGTCGTATTGGTTCCGCCATCGGTGGTAGTTGTATCAAAGGCAACTTCTGTCCCCTGTTTTATTGTTGCCGTTTTACCGTCTTTTACCAGAATCTGCGGCGAGGAGAGTACCAGGGCCAGTTTATCCTGCTGCAGGGCATTGAGGACAAAATCCAGGGCGAAATCAGCATTTACATAACCCAGAGATATACCAAGATTGTTAGTAGCAGGTTGAATAGCCGTTGCTGTAGATATTTTCCCGGTAAACATATTCGCGGCTTTATAGCTCCCGTTATAATCCCAGGTAATTCCAAGCTGACGTTTTGCTTCCTGGGTGACCTTGACGATACTGGCCTTTATGTGAATCTGGGATATAGGTTGGTCAAGGACTTTAAGCATCGCCTTAACTCGTTTGATTTTTTCCGCGTTATCCTGTACCACAAAACAATTATCTCTTTTGGATGCGGTTATGACGCCTTTTTTGGAAAGCAGCGGCTTCAACTGTTTAAGCAGATCTGAAGTATCGCTGTATTGCGGACAAAGATGTTTGGTGATAATTGGCTCGGCGTGTTTTTTGCCGACCTGGACTACGTTATTTGTTACGGTATATTGTAGATTATTGGTACTGATTACCAGTTGGAACAAATCGTAAAGAGTTGTATTGGTCAAATCTACAGTCATGGTGTCGGTTTTCTTTATTTCCGGGGAAACAAAAATATTGATTCCCCCCCTTTTACCAATTGATCTTAAAAGACTGGCCACTGCGAGATTTTCGACCCGTATCGAAATATTATCACTTTTTAAAGCATCCAGAAGGCTGTGCGCCTCTGCCAACTGACCGGCAAATGCCGAAGGGACAATAAATTGAGAACCGCAAAGCAACAGAAGCAGACCGCAAAGCACAGCGCAAAACTGCCGGCAGTATCTTTCTTTTAAATTATGACGATTAATCAATTTTTCACTCCGTCTTTGTTAGAAAAATCATAAAGTTTAGTATTAAATTCAAGCAAGTGTGAACAACCGTCTTCTTTTTTAATCACCACGTCAGTCTTGCTGATCCGCTCAATTAACACGTCTTTCAGATGGCCGCCGACACCAACTAATTTATTGTTAATAATAGCCTGGGGGGTATTCTGACCCCAGATAATACTCTGCAGGGTAAAGCCGCTTATCGGTTCCGCGCATTTATTATCCTTTGACACGGTATCAATTTTACGGCCAAAACCGGCGGTCCAGCGAAAAGGGTCACGACTGGTTTTAACGGTATGACGAAAATTGTAACCCGGCAATTTTTCGGGCTGGATCACCAACACCTCCACTTTTTTTTCAGCTGCCGCGGCAGGCTGGAGCTGAATATTTGAAAAAAGCAGGATAGCCATACCAAACAGATAAAAGTATAGGGACGATTTCATAATAAGTTTTCAACCTTAATTCTACCGACCTGAATACTGAAGTTAAGATCCTGATTCGGTTTACCGCCGCTCTCGGAATTGATCGTAAACTTGTCGAATATGCCTATTTCCGATCTGCTTTCCAGATATTTAAAATAAGTCAGCAGACGGCCATAGGAGGTATGCCCATTCAGAGTTACCGGAAATATTTTGTAACCGTCATGCTTAATCACCGGTAGTTGCTTTAACTGGGCCATTCCCTGGCCCATGGGCGCCGGTGAATTCGGCAGCAGTGAAAGAACCACCTGAAAAAATGTCTGCTCATCACCTTTATTCTGCCATGTTTTACCTGAAATATTAGTTTGTAACTGCATAATCTCAGCTTGAGTCTTTAAATTTTCATCCTGCTTTTTGAGCCTTTCATATTCAGTGCTCATCATCTTCCTGACTTTGGCGGCAATATCGGCTTTAACGGCTGAATTCAGCCCGGCCTTATTTAACTCTTTGGCTTCCTTGGCATATTTTTTCTGCATAGGTTCAATTTTCAAGGTATAACCCGCATACAACAAAGAGAATCCTATCATATATCCCATAATAATGACTCTTACTTTCTCGCCAAATTTCGGTTCCCTTTTCAGTTCATGAAACCATTGCCCTATCTTTTGGGAATAGTCGGAGAAATTCAGATTTTTATTAACACCCATAGTCTTTTAAAAAAGAAAAAATTATTTTAGAGTAAACACAATTTTAAATTTGTAGCCCGTATACTTTGTACTCAATGGCGGCGCAAGCTTGCCGATTGTCTGCAAGGCAGCGGAAGAAAAAACCTCGTGATCTTTGTTCAGCTTATCAACAAACTCCGGCAAAGCGTCATATAATGTTGCGACACCATTGACACTTCCATTATTCCCTTTAACAGAAATTTTGTTACATTTGACGGTTTTTGGTAAGTGTTCAGCAATACTTTGCAGTACCCTTGAATAGTAGTGTTTTTCCCCTTTAATATTGTTGATTTTTTTAATATCAACAGATAATTTTTTGATTAAATTTTTCCGTCCGGCAATTGATCTTTTCAAAACAATAATCCGGGCCTTAAGTATGACTACATCATTATCGGACTGGGCGGATTTATTAGTCGCCTGGTCAATTGCGACCAGCTTTTTAACAGTTGAACGATAGTTAGCGTAGAACCCCAGACCGGCAATCACAAAAAAAAGTCCGGTGATGATATAGATAACAGCCCATGTCCTTTTGGGTGATGATTTAGTTGGCGATAAATTTATCCTCTCGATCATGATTACCACCTCGTTCCAGCCCCAAGGCCGATAATATACAGCCCTGGATCGTTAGATTCGGCGGGGGCGCCGGCAACCTCGGTCAGCTCCTCGCCCATGGTTTCCATGATATGCTGACGAAGCTGATCAAATAAGTCACCAGCGCCAATAACATTGTATGAGGATATTTGACCGCCCTTCATCACCGCGCTGAAGTAATCTCTGGTTCTAATTATCTCGGCGCTTATTGCTTTAAGGTAGTCCTGCATTGCGGGAATTGAATTTATTTCCAGCTCAAATGATTCTGTTGTCTCCGGCGTTAAAAGAGAATCGGCGCCTTCATTTTCCTCCGTAAATATCTTGGATGGAACCTCGTCACCACTGCCCTCAGTGGAATCAGAGGCGATTAAATCAAAACCACTGAGAATCGACATGCTGTCCGCATCGTTGTCAATATTGGTTGATTCAGAATTTGCCAACGGCCTCTTATCTGTCTCCATACGCAGTATATTATCAATATCTTCATGGACGGGAACAGCGGGCATCTTCTCCGTTTTGTCCACCTGGCCGGAGGCGGCAGCCACCAGGTTATTCCCTTCCGCTTTTTTATCATCCTTTATTTTAATTAAGTTAACACTCCGCGCTAATCTTATTTTCCCCTTCTCACAGACCCCGAGAGTCAGCCCTCCCGGCCAGATAATAGTACAGAGGGCGGCTTCATTATTATTAATGATTCCAAGCAGATCAAGATAGGCGAATGCGGAAAAGGCATCTGCTTCAAAAAAGGTCACATCAAGATGGTAGTCACTGAATTGTTTTTGCAGGCGATTGTATAGATCGGCAGGAAAAAGGTAAACGGTGATCTGCATTTTATCCTTTAATCTTTTATTTATCTGCCAGTCATAAATATATTTGGATAGAGGTTTGTCGATGGCTTTGCCAATATGGTAGGGAAGAGTACGGGCAACGGCATGCTCTGGCAATAAGGGCAGCGAAAGACTCAGCACCTCAAAGAGATGGAGCGGAAAAGCAATGGAAACTTCACCGGCAGAGGTTGGGGAGAGTTGCAATATAAGACGTCTTAAGACCTCAAGGTCGGTTGGCAAACCGTCTTCCATGGCAATTTTACCAAATGTCAACTTCCCATCACCGGCTTTAACCACCTCAGCCAGCATACTGCTGCAGGTATCACCACAATAGACATATTGTTTTTTGGTACGAAAAAGAAAGCTCATAGTTTCGATCTTCTCTTGTTACGGGGCTGCTTTTTTTTGAATTTTTGAGCCAATAGGCTGCCTTTCAGTAAATTTGCCCGGTAAAGAATTTTTAAATTTTTACGCAGAGGCGGAAAATCAGGATTAATACTGTACGCCTTTTCAAAAAGTTTAACCGCCTTTGGGTAATAACCAAGTTCAGCGTAAACAACAGCCAGATTAATCAACGGCTCAATGCGGCTCGGTACCGCAGCTTTGGCTTTCTGGAAATAATATATCCCTTTCCAGGGTTGATTCCTGTGAACATACTGAACTGCTAATTGGTTAAAACGTACAAAAACCGTAATATTTTTATTAACTGTTTTTTGTGTTTCTCGTGTTTCTCGTGTTTTTCGTGTTTCTCTGATCTCAGAGGTAGTATGGGAAACGAGTTTAACTTTTTGTTTTTGAGGGGCGTTAACAACGCTTACTTCGTGGGGGGCATTTTTCGTATTTTTCGCATTAAATCTATTTATGTATTTAGTAATATATGGCCAGGTTCCATAAACACTCAATACTATAATAATAAAGGCCATCACTGTTACAGATCTGGCACTTGTCTTTCGGGAAGTATCCTCATTAGATGACGCGCGCCCTCCCCCTGGCTGACGGGACACATCTTCATTCTTACTTATTTTTTCAAGGGTATCTAAAAGTTTGCTCACAAAAAATCCCAGTTATAAAAATTCTGCTGCTGTTCGATTACACCAATTAGAATTAAAGAATGTTCGTAACCCTGCTTGAACTTTTGCCCGACATTTGCAGTCCCTTTGATTTCTGAAATTATTCTACCAAAGCTAAATATTTACTTTCTAATTAATGAGTTATTAAAAATAATTATTTATATAGTACTTGAAAAACAATACATAAATCCAGATTTTTTTT
>DRPV01000296.1 GCA_011330685.1 Desulfobacterales bacterium | reverse complement strand
TCTGCCCCGCCATCTGGAGATAATTTTTGAGATTAATAAACGTTTCCTCGCGGCGGTGCGAAAACAATATCCCGGTGACGAGGAACGGATCAGGGCCATGTCAATTATTGATGAGGGGCCGCCCAAACGGGTGAGGATGGCCAATCTCGCCATCGTTGGCAGCCATTCGGTGAACGGGGTGGCCGCTCTGCATACGAATTTGCTGCGTACCAGACTTTTTAAGTATTTCGATGAGCAGCGGCCCACACTGTTTAATAATAAAACCAACGGCATAACTCCCCGGCGCTGGCTTTTAAAATGTAATCCGCCCTTAAGCTCTCTGATTAATAACACAATCGGTGAGGATTGGGTTACCGATCTGGAACAGTTACGCCGCCTGCGCGATTTTGCCGCTCAAGCCGATTTTCAGAAAAAATTTATGGCCGCCAAGCGCCGCAATAAAAAAGTTCTGGCCCGGCTTATCACAAGATACTGTCAGGTAGAGGTTAATCTTGATTCCCTCTTTGATGTACAGGTGAAGCGTATTCATGAGTATAAACGGCAGCTTTTAAACCTGCTGCACGTTATCCATCTTTATCAGCGGATTGTTCGTCAGACGGAAGAGGTTGTGCCCAGAACCTGTATCTTTGCCGGCAAGGCGGCACCGAGTTACTGGAAGGCCAAGCTCATCATTAAACTCATAAATTCTGTTGCCGAGGTGGTAAATAACGACCCGCGGATCGGCGATCTTCTGAAGGTAGTTTTTATCCCCAATTACGGGGTCTCCAGGGCCGAAATAATTATTCCGGCCGCGGATCTTTCGGAGCAGATATCAACTGCCGGTACCGAGGCCTCCGGCACCGGTAATATGAAATTCGCCTTAAACGGCGCTCTGACCATTGGTACCTTGGATGGCGCTAATATTGAAATAATGGAGGAGGTCGGGGACGAGAATATCTTCATCTTCGGACTTAACGCCGAAGAGGCCCAATGGGAGAAAAAGGCGCCGCGGCGGACACCCACCATGATCTATGAGCAGAACGAGGCGATCCGGCAGGTGGTGGATGCTATCAGTGACGGTTGTTTCAGTAATGGTGATCGCGAACTCTTTCGTCCCATCGTTGACGATCTCTTAAATCACAGCCGTGATCCTTATCTGCACCTCATTGATCTGGAGGACTATTTAAAATGCCAGCGCCGGGTGGCTGATACTTATCGAGACAGCCGCGTTTGGTCAGAGAAGGCGATTATGAATGTGGCTAATATGGGTAAATTCTCCAGCGACCGCACCATCAGCGAGTACGCCAAGGACATCTGGGGATTATAACCACCCAAAAGGTCTTGTCAGAAAAATAAAATTAAATTATAAATAATGCCATTCATGGCAAAGGCTAATCTTTTTAGAAAAATATGGTCAGAGGCCCTGCCCTTTGTGGCTCTTACCCCGGAACGTAAGCGGGCCTGGCTGTTGCGGGTTCTGCGTAAAGGCCACCTGACGGATCAGGAAATCGCCCCCTATATTCACCTGCTTATTGAAGAATACCAGTATGATAATATTATTGGAGGCGAAACCCCAGGCGTTGGTTCACCTGCCGAAAATTTAGACATCGGTAATTTGCCTCGTGAGATCATTATGCGGCTTCTTGAATGTGCCGAAATTTATGATATTCCCATCCTGATTAACATAATAGGTCATCTCACGGTGGATGAGGCCGTTCTGGCTCTGCGGAAGATCCCGCCGCCCTACGAAAAGCGGCCTTTGGAGGCCTTTGACAGTATCTTCCAGGCAATTCATGAATGTGATCACAATCTGCTGGCCAGGGCTCGGGATAAGATGCTGAGCCAGGGTACGATTCCGGCCCATTTTATATCGGTTTACGAACGTTTTCAGGAGATTTTAAAGGATAAAGAGGTACTGTCATCTTTGTTTCCCCAAGCCGAGATGTAAAGGTGTCTGCTCGCCAAGTTCATATAACCCCATAATTGTAAGCGTTTCACTACCGCCACGCACACGTAACCTTCGATTATACATCGGTATATCGAAGGTCTGGAACGTATGCAGGGTGGTGTTCATGGAGCGCTTACCTTCTATGCATAAGTATAAACAAGTATTAAAAGCTGGAGATTTATATGTATAACGCTTCTGATTTACGCAAGGGATTAAAGATTGAGATAGATGGTGAGCCCTATGTGGTAACCGATTTTCAGTTTTCCAAACCGGGTAAGGGCCAGTCATTGTATCGCACCAAGATGCGTAACATGATCAGCGGTAATATGTTTGAAAGAACCTATCGCTCCAATGATAAATTTCACAAGGCATCCCTGGAGGAGAGGCCCATGCAGTATCTATATTCCCAGGGCGATGAATTTCACTTTATGGATAATCAGAGCTATGAACAAATTGCCATCAGCCGGGAAAAACTGGCTGAAAATGTCAATTTTCTAATTGACAATATGGATGTTCAGGTCTTGATTTTTAATGAGCAACCCCTTGATGTTACTCTGCCCATCTCGGTTAATCTGCGGGTTATTAAAGCAGAGCCCTGGGCCAAGGGCGATACCAGCGGCAGCGACAGCAAACCGGTTACAGTGGAGACCGGCTATGTGCTCCAGGTTCCCCCCTTTGTCAATGAGGATGATCTGCTCCAGATTGATACGCGTACCGGCGAATACATGACGAGAGTCAAAGAGTAAAAGGTAAGCGCCCCTGAAACGCTTACAATAAAAGTAACAGTCATGCGGCTTAATATTACCTCTTTGCGGGAGCGGGCTCGCTTATTACAGGCGGTACGCTCCTTTTTTATTGGTCGTGAATATCTTGAGGTAGAAACTCCCATCCGTATTCCAGCCCCCATTCCCGAGGCCTGGATTGAAGTGGAAGCGGCTGGTGACTGGTTTTTACAGACCTCGCCCGAGATCTGTATGAAGCGTCTCCTGGCGGCCGGTCTTCCCCGGATATTTCAGATATGTAAATGTTTCCGCCGCCATGAGCGGGGCAGCCGCCATCTGCCGGAGATGACCATGCTGGAATGGTATACGGCTCATGCCGACTATCACGATCTGATGCGGGACTGCGAGGCCTTGCTCGGTGCCGTTCTTCCCCGCCAAAGCCTGCCGGGATTTGACGGCAGTATGATCGATTTAACCCCGCCTTGGCCCCGTCTTTCTCTCGCTGAGGCCTTTAAACGCTATGCCTCCATATCCCTGCGTAC
>DRPV01000295.1 GCA_011330685.1 Desulfobacterales bacterium | reverse complement strand
GTCCATGGCATTCCAGACATGGCCGATATAGGCGAGGACAAAGGGGATCAGCAGGGCCACATAGGTCATGATTGTCAGGGTGTAATGACTGCTTGAGGCGTTATAGATGGTCAGGCTGGATTGGAGATCGACCTTTGAGGGGTAGAAGGCGGTATTATTATAGCCGGCGGTGAAAAAGACGGTCAGACCCACCAGGATAGTGCCGGGGCCGGCCATCCAGATGGCCGCTCTGCCCTTGGAGCGGGCCGCTGAGATTACTCCGGCGATAACCAGCAGCAGGCCGGCAAGCAGCATAATAAGACTTAAAGGGCTGGCCAGCAGGTTGCTGAGGTATTTACCGGGTACCATGGATACTACCCCGGCCGCATCGACCCCAAAGCCCTTCATGGTGACAAGACGCACTAAGAAATAAAGCAGAAAGGGCAGGGAGATTAAAAAATTAATTAGGGTGGAGCGGCGCAGACGGCCTTCAAATTCGCTCAGGCCCTTGAAATTAATATTGTTGAGCAGATACATGGCGCCCAGAACCCTGGCGTTAAATACCAAAAATATGCCAAGGGACAGGTTAAAGAGGCTGAAGGCGGCCTCCAGGCCGCGCAGAGGATTGGTCCAGGTCACAAAATTATATTCGCTCAGGCGGAAATCGGCGCCGTTGAAGAAGGTACCCACTGCTGCGCCAATGAGTAATATTCCCAGGGAGCCGTTGATAAAGAGAAATAATTCGTATATGCCCCGGCCCAACAGGTTATCCGGCTTGGAACGGAATTCATAGCTCACCGCCTGCACCACAAAGGTGAAGAGGATTAACATCCATACCCAGTAGGCGCCGCCGAAGCTGGTGGCGTAAAATTTCGGGAAGGCGGCAAAAAGGGCACCGCCGAAGAGAACCAGGGTGGTGAAGGTTATCTCCCATTTGCGGCCCAGAGAGTTTATCACCAGGCTCTTTTCGGTATCGTCTTTGGCGCACTGCCAGAGCAGGGTCTGACCGCCCTGGACAAAGGTTAAAAAGAGAAAAAGGGCTCCGAGAAGTGAGCAGATGAGCCACCATATCTGTTGCAGGGTTGTGGTATCAAGATTGCCAATCATCTTATTTATCCTCCGGGCCGATTTTTATTTGTTTGCTCATAATCCCCAATTCGGCGATGAGGAGCAGGGTAAAGAGAATCAGGAACATGAAAAAGCTGGCCTGTACCGTGCCGCTGGTGAGGTTGGTGCGGGCGATGCTGACCGGCAGCAACCCCTGAATGGCCCAGGGCTGGCGGCCGGCCTCCGCCACTACCCAGCCGGACTGCGAGGCAAGAATACTTAAAACAAACATGATGGTGCCGGGAAACAGGAGCCAGCGCTGCCGGTCAATAGTCCCCTTGAGGCTGAAGAAGAGATAGGCCAGAAAGACGGCCACGAATATACTGCCGAGAATCACCATGAAATGAAAACTGTAGAAGGAGATGGCCACATTGGGCACCACCTCCTCGGGACTGCTCAGATAACCGTAGCCCAGGTATTTTTTATGGCGGTTAAACTGGGCCAGAGCAGTGGCCGCCGCGGTCTCGTTGTGGGCGGCGCGCGCCTTTTTATAGGCGGCCAGCCCCTTGACGGCCAGACGGCCCTGGCTCATTTTATCGGCAGTGGGCATGATGCCC
>DRPV01000294.1 GCA_011330685.1 Desulfobacterales bacterium | reverse complement strand
GCTCAATAACGCCTATATGTGGGCGGGCGGGCCGGGTGAGTCTCTAAGCAATAACAGTACAGTGGAAGATTTTTATAATCAGACCTTTGCCGGCGGCCGGGAAGAACAATTTTCAAAGGCTCTGGCTCTGAATGCTGATTCAGGTAATTCAGGTTTAACGCAATTGGCAGCTCTCGCTGCCGCCTGGCAGACAAAACCAAAGTTAAGCCTGAGAAATACCCCTGATTATTTGCGGCCCGCGGAAATTACAAAACTTATGCGGCGCTTGAGCCGTCGGGCGATAAGGGCTGGGCATGGTGCTGAAGTCGTGCGAATATTAAACGCCGACACTCTGCGCCGGGCAGCTGACATAAATCTCCTCATGGATATTGTACCGGCAGTGACCACGGTGAGCGGTTTTGAGGCCGCGACCTCTCTTATTGAGCATACCGGTCGCGATATTGTGCAGGCCGGGGGACATAATGTTCCAGCCCTTAATGCTATGCATGCCGAATTATACAAGGAGTGGCTGCAATCGCTGGTAACGGTGCGGGCCGTGAAGGAGGGGATGACTATCTGGCGCAAAGCCAGTGATTTTTATCCAAAAGACCCGTCTCTGCATCTTCTTGGTGTAGAATTATTGTTGGCGGCTGGTAATTGGCGGGCGGCGGATACTCTGCTTTACAACCGTGAATATCCCGCCGCCCTGCAGGATAAAGTGGATCTTTTGGGTCGTCGTATCTCGGATATGAAGGGGGAGGCGGGTAAAATCGTTATACACTTTCAGCCCGGCTCCAGCACTATTCCGGTTACGGCGCTGCTGAATGCCGGAATGAATCAGAAGTTTATGGTGGACACCGGCGCCTCCATGGTCACAATTCCCTCCGACACGGCCGATGCCCTGGGCCTTAAAATTATCTCTGATTATCATGGCAGCAGCCAGGATGTTGCTACTGCCGGCGGGATGGTCTCTGCCACCAGGGTGATGATTGATACTCTGGAGATAAACGGCTGGGTAGAGCATGATATTCCGGCTCTGGTGCTGGATATACCCGGCCAGCCGGGTATGGGGCTGCTGGGGTTGAACTATCTTAAACGTTTTAAGATGAATTTGAACAATGGGCAGGGCTCTTTGCTGTTAACTCCGAGATAATATTTGCGTCAGCTCCTCACGGGCAAAGTCTATGCCTGGGTCCATGGAGAGGGCCAGTTCAAAATATTTGACGGCCTGCTCCACATCGTTTACTTTCCGGTAGTTAATCCCCAGATTGGCATAATCCATGGCCGAGGCCGGATTTAGTTCCACCGCCCGGTGGAAGTGCTTTATCGCCTGCTCGAAATCATTCTTTTTATAGCAGCAGACTCCCAGCAGGTTATGGATATCAGGCCTTTCCTCATCGTGATCCAGACCTTTATGCAGAACATCGGCTGCCTCGTCAAACCTCTCCTGATCTTTATAACAGCTCCCCATGTATGAATAGATATAGGGAATATCCTCCGTTTGAGGATCCAGTTCCAGGGCCTTGTTCAGATGCTCCATAGCCTCATCCTGACGTCCCATATCGTGCAGATTGCGGCCAAGATAGAATTCCAGATAATAGGCCCGAGGCAGGAATTCCCGCATCTTGGAGAGTTGTTCATTGGCCGCTTCGGGGGATGATGTCTTTTCAGCCACCAGCTTGGCGGCAAAAAGACCAGCGTCATTTATCATTGATCTCTCCCGGAAATGTGCCCCCGGGATGATGGTATAGACGGCGGGAATTTGCAGACGTTCATGAATGGTGTTCATAATAAAAACCTCCATGCCACGACGCTGGAGAGAGGAGATCATGTTCTCCACCTCCGTTCTCATATTATTGTCGGATATATCCGGCATATCGTCCAGATCAATGCTCTTGCCGGGATTGACAATATAATCCATCTCCGTCAGGCTGCTGGGCTTGGGCAGACCGCTGGCCACATAATTGGCCTTGGTGTGAAAATCACCAGCCAGCTGCGCCACCTCGGTGAGGGCTCGAATAAGGGCCTTTGCCGGGTTGGGGGTGGTACCGGCGGTATAGACAATCTCGCTGGTTTTGGGGAATGTCCCCTGGTCGATGGCCATTGCTCCAATGGTGGGAATACCGGTATCCAGTGTGAAATCATTAAGATAGACACTGATACCGTTGCGGGTGAATTTGGCTAATAAATGGCTAGCCACCTTGTCCTTAATGGTATCCAGATTGATGGACGGAGCTTTGAGACGGTCACGGGTTACAAGGGCGCAGACATGGCGCTCGACAATTTCACAAATCCCCTGGCTGATGGCCTCCTCGTATGAATTACCCGCCGAAGGGCCGTTAAACTCATTAATGGCAAAAAACCAGCTGAATGGCACCAGGACATCTTCAGTTTTGGTCAGATTGTGAGCCCAGGCCCATTGAATGGGGATGTTGGCCAGTAATTTACTCAAGGTGTCGACGTTCATATGCTCGTCATGGACGGATTGTAAAAGCCGTTCGAGAGGCATTAGAGGATGACCGGAGGCCTTGATTTCCTCATAGGTGGCGGTAATGAAGTTGGCCGGGTTCTTTATAAAGCTGAAAAAGCTGAAACGCTCAGCCAATTCCATACAGGCGCTGGCCTGTGATTGCTCAGGGGTGCTGCCTTTGCCCATCTGCTTTTTGGTGCCGATTATTTCCTGGGCATCATTACCGCAGACGCTGAAATAGACTGGAATATCAAGGCGGCCGCTGTCAATTCGTTTTACCTCCTTCAGAATATCAAGATTGATCTCCTGCAGACGTTCCTTGAAACGTGTAACGGTCTCCACCGGGCTGCAGACCTTATCCTGGTCAAAGGTGTAATGTTTAAGAGAGTCGTGAAGGCGGATGGTGTTTTTCTGCATAATAATTACCAAGTTGATTGTAATAACGTAACTATTCAATAAACCACAGCGGAAGGTGATAGATCACCCACCGAGTTATAAGCGTTTCAAGGGCGCCCGCGTAATAATGGCCATGCTCGCTCACTCAGGCATAACAAAACATGGGAGTCTCCTGCCTGAACACTTGTCTGGGGGCTCTCATATAAACTAATTAATAACAGGCACTGGCATACTACTATGTGGGAGTACAATAGCTTCTTAATCTGAAAAATGCAAATTATTCTTCTCAGGTGTCAATGGGTGGGTTAAAATAACCAAAACCAAGGTTTGGGTACCGGATTTTCAGCTCTCTGAGCCAATTATCGATGCCCATGGCTCTGCTGTCTGCCGGATGTTTAATACCTTCGAGGTACCAATCCGGATCCATATTCAGGTTGCGGAGTTGAATGAAATCCGGGCCGCAGTCGTCAATGAAGCGGCATAAGGCCTTAAACTCATCAGGGCAGTCGGTAACCCCGGGGAAGATAAAATAATTAAGGGATACGAAACGGCCCCGTTTTTTCATTTCTTTAATGGATTGGCTGACGGAATCAAGATTAAAATCCCTGGGCCGGTAATAACGGCGGTGAACTTCAAGGCGAGCACTGTTCATACTGGCCCGCATGCTGTCAAGCCCGGCTTCAGCGAGGCGGGCTACGGCCTCAGGGCGGCTGGCATTGGTGTTCAGATTAATGGTGCCGTTTCCGGTCTGTCGGCGGATCAATTTGATGGCTTGAACAATAGTATCCTCCTGGAGCAGCGGCTCGCCTTCACAGCCTTGGCCAAAACTCACCACCCCGTGCTGCTTGACTTTCTGAAGATGGCCGGCCGCTATACAGGCAATCTCGGCCGGGGTGGGAATAAATTTTATCCTTTCCTGAGTTGAAGGGCAGCAGCCGGAGGGCTGGAGTGAGATACAACCCAGGCAGCGGGCGTTACAGATTGGCGAACAGGGGAGAGGGGCCTCATCACGTTCCAGGAAAAAGTTTTTGGCGGCTGGACAGCTATAGGTCAGGCTGCACTTGCCAAGATGCTGAATCAGGCGGTTGTCGGGATACCGGCGCAGGGATTTTACTGTCTGCCTTTCAATTTTGCCGGGATCAAAACGGCATATATCCTGGCGTCTGCTGGTATCACTGCGAAAGGCGCTGACCCAGAATCTATCGTCATACCAGCCTACGGCGCTGTAGGCGAAGAGGGGCAGGGGGGCAGGGGAGCTGTTATCCTTTTCAAAGGCGGTGAGGTGGTTAAGGGTGTAAGCCGGTGATATAAAGGCCGCGACTGCCTGTATCTCACCGGCGCTAAAGGGGTTGTTTTTTAATTTAAGTACTTCGCCGCTATCCGGGGCAAACCCCACTGGATAGCGGTTTGGCAGGACAAAGAGTTCGCTGCCCTCCGGCAGGGGAATAAGCTGATCTAAACGGGGAGCTTGAAATTGGTAAGCACTGCGGCCGGCCATTTCGAGTTCCGGGAAATCATATATCTGTCCATTGCTGTCGGCAAAAAGCAGACAGGGCATCGCCCGGGGATGTTCTCCGCTCATCTCGGGGTCAGGCAGGCGGCCGAATGCTCTGCATTACGGAATCAACTGTTTTGTATATATCCATATCATCGCCAAAAACATCAAGAATAGCCGGGTTGTTAATTAAATCTTCAATGATATATTGAGTAAGGTAAAGACTGATAATGTTTGGATCCGGCACTATGGTTCGGATGGGAGCGGTTTTGAACTGGATATCAAACTCGTCCATATCGGCCATCCGGCTCAAGAGTTTGCTTAATAATTCTCTGATAGTTCGTTCTGAGTTGGTTTCAATAATGTGGTCATCAAGGAGGTGCTGAACTAATTTCATTGCCAGGTCATCAGCATGACGGAAGCAGGTCTGCAGCATGAATTTTCGTTCTCTCTCTCGATCCCGGTCAATCGCTTTGGCAGCCCGTTCTGCGGCTCCGTATGGATTATGTGCCCTCGCCATTTCTATCTCCTTATATATTAAATGAATGCTTAAATTATTTTTTTTATGAAAACCACTGGCCGTGGTTTTCATGTTTTGCGGTGCCCGATTAATCGGGCATGGCTGTTAATTAGTTATTGCTATGTCTCGTGCTTAAAAACGGCCGCTCAAAGACTGAAAAATGTAATAACAGAATTTAGTAAAATAATTGATTGTGAGAAAAAATTAAAGTAATATGATCGAATTATCTTAAATAAAGTGGTAACAGCTAAAGTCAATGTTTTTCTAAACTATTACAGCATCTGGTTCAGAGCACTATGAAAGTCACCGGTCAGGGGTGTTGGTCTTGTGGCGGCTCTCCTGTCTCGTTGGGCATTAGGGCGTGGGTACGGCTGTTCCATAAAATCAATAAGTGAGAAGGGTTATGAATAAGAAAAAGCTCAAAAAAAGTATTACGATTCTGCTGCCGGCGGGTTTACTGCCGGCTGAACTGTTAACAGTGGTTCATGATCTGGCTGAGCGCTATAATCTCGGTATTTATTTGTCTACAGCGCAGAATATCCGCCTTTTAGATGTCAAAGATGAAAATGAGGAGGTCATCAAAAAGGAGCTGCTGGATGCCGGGGCGGAGTTGAAAGGACCGGGAAAATTTCCCCTGCCCCGTATCTGCGTGGGCAGTCAGTACTGCCAGTTGGGAATGGTAAATACCCAGGCCTTTTCTAATCGTATCCTGGAGCGTTTTAAGAATCGGTCCAATGTAAAACCAAAATTTAAAATTGCCGTCTCGGCGTGTCCAGCCTCCTGCTCAAACCCCCTTACCACCGATATTGGGATTCGGACTCTCAGAAATGGTTTTGAGGTTTATGCCGGGGGGAAAGGCGGCCCTAAACCAAAGGTCGGACGACGTATTGCCGCTGGGGTAGATGAAGAGCAGGTTTTGGAGATAATAGAGGCTCTCGTTGATTTTCATGCCTGTAAAACCGGTAAGAAACAGCGTCTCGTGAAGCTGATTGATGACCCTGAATTCCCCTTTGCCGCAGTTTGATTGTTGCCATTTTATCATTTTACAATTTTATGATTGAATAACAGGTGAACTTTATGAGTGAAGATATAATTGATGTGCTTATCGTCGGTGCCGGTCCTGCTGGTTTGCAAGCCGCCGTCCATGCCGTTCGTAAAAAAGCCGGGGTGAAGGTTTTTGGCCGGATTGAGGCCAGCAGTTTATATGAGGCTCATGTTGAAAATTATCTTTGTGTCAGCGGGGTCAGTGCTGGGGGTGATCTTCTTGCCGTCGCCCGGGAGCAGGCCGGTAGTTTCGGGGCTGATATTATCAATGAGGATGTTCTGAGCCTTGAGCAAAAAGATAATTTGTTCCTTGTTCGCAGCGAGAGCGCTGAATTTTTAGCACGCTCCGTAATTCTCGCCACTGGGACTTCGCGTAAAAAGCTTAGAGTGGCGGGCGAGAAAGAATTTGCCGGCCGCGGGGTGAGTTATTGTGTCGATTGTGATGCTAATTTTTTTCGCCAGGCCAAGGTGGCAGTGGTGGGGAATGGCAGCGCGGCTGCCGACGGGGCTTTGACCCTGCTTAATTATGCCTCTGAGGTTTTTCTGCTTGCCGATAAACTTGACCTGGCCCCTGATCTGGCTGCCAGGCTTGCCGCCAGCGCCGTGCAGGTGAAGGAGACCTCGGTAAAAGAAATTGTCGGCAATAATGCTGTCGAATCTCTGCTTTTGACTGATGGCAGCAAGCTGGAGCTGGAGGGGGTATTTATTGAACTGGGGGCCAAGGGAGCCCTGGAGTTGGCGGTAAATATCGGGGTCGGTCTCGATATGGAGACCATGAGTCATATTGAAACCAATAAACGAATGGAAACCAATATTCAGGGGATATATGCCGCTGGTGATATCGTCGGCCCCCCCTATCAAATGGCCAAGGCTGTGGGTGATGGCTGCACGGCAGGCTGGTATGCCGCCAATTATGCCAATAAATTAAGGCGTCAAGAGGAGGCAGCTTCCTGACTAACTCTTCTCTGGATTATATGCGGCTGGCCTACGGTGAAGCTTTACGAGCCGCCGAACGTGGGGAGGTGCCGGTGGGGGCGGTTCTCTGCGCTGCCGATGGTACGGTACTGGCTCAAGCCGGGAATTCGGTCATTGGCTCTCATGATCCCAGTGCCCATGCCGAGATTTTAGTTCTGCGGCGGGCTGGGCAGTGCTTAAAAAACTATCGGCTGCCTGACACAACGCTTTATGTTACCCTTGAGCCCTGTATTATGTGTTTCGGCGCTCTGATTCACGCCCGGGTAGACCGTTTGGTTTTCGCGGCCCATGATCCAAAAACCGGGGCAGTGGAAAGCCGCTGCCAAATCGGCCGTGATAATCTTTTTAACCATAAAATAAAGGTTGAAACAGGAGTAATGGCCGCTGAATGCGGAGCCTTATTAAAGAATTTTTTTCGTTCACGAAGAAGTTAGGAGAGGTGCCAGAGTGGCCGAATGGGCCGCACTCGAAATGCGGTGAACCTTTGCGGGTTCCGTGGGTTCGACTCCCACCCTCTCCGCCATATTAATGTCCGGCAACGTCCCGGGAAGTACTGGATGACAACTCTTGATTTCTCCGCGAACTGAGACGTGAAGGAACTGCTTGTTATAGTTGCCACGTTGTGCAATTAGTTGTACAATAAATTGGTGACAAATAACAAACAGGAGGTATTCCGATGGAAGCAATGGCGTATTCTAATTTGAGGAAGAATCTGGCAAAGAGCATGGAGCAGGTGTGTGATGAGCATGAACCTCTCATTATCACAAGGAAAAATTCCAGTTCGGTGGTTATGGTGTCCCTGGAAGACTATAATGCCATGGCAGAAACAATGTATCTTCTTCAAAATCCGGCGAACGCTGAACGTCTTATGGCAAGTATAAGGGAGTTTGAGCAGGGTAAATTTCAGCAACAGGAACTGGTTGATGACGATTGCGTGGACTGACAGCGCCTGGGAAGATTATCTGTACTGGCAGAAAAACGATAAGAAAATTTTAAAACGAATCAACGAGCTTCTCAAGGATATCAACCGTCACCCAGGAACCGGAAAGGGTAAGCCTGAGCGGCTGAAGTTCAGTCTGGCCGGGAAATGGTCTCGGAGGATTAATCACGAGCACAGGCTTGTGTATCAAGCTCTTGACGATATGGTGGTTGTTTTTCAATGTCGGTATCATTATGCCGTACACTGAACTCCTCTTAGCCCTTAAAAAAATATTATTCGGATGAGGTGCATCTGAACCCTTTCGTTTTGCTGTTTTTCACCGCTTAGGGTAGTGAAATCTTTACCAGCGGTACTTCAACGGGTACATCTATTGTTTTATCCACGCCGATTTGTTTGTGCATTATAACTGGAACCGCTGGTTTGCCGGGTACGTAATTGTCCCAGGGAATCATAAAACTGGCGGTTTCGTATTGACCCGGTTGATCCGGGTAAATCGGCTGCACGTAATTTCTCAAGGCGTTCAGATTGTTAAACCCCGGATTATAATTATAATTCTTGAAGGTCGTGTCGCCTGTATAAGCGCCGGCAAAAGGCTTGCCGAAGCCATGAAATGGTATAACCTCCGGGGCCTCGCCTTGACTGCCGGTATAACGATGCAGGCCATGACAGGCAAAACAGGCTGAATAATCTGAAATCGGAGTGGTGGTGTTCTTGCTGATGGTGTGAGTTGTCAAGGCCTTGATATTGGTCAGGCCCTGGCCTGGATTTGTATTTGGATCAAAAATAAAGCTGAAAATCTTTACCCTGCCATCGGCATCGGTGTTGTAACCAGTATTGGGGAAATATAAATGGCAGAAGTTGCAGGCCAGGTTCCTGGGCATGTCGAGGTTGCCGTTTGCCCTGGAGGTTGTGGCTGCCTGCCCGACATCGGCCTTATGGCATTGGACGCATTCTCCATTAACGGCATATTCATGGGTGGATGATTCGTGATGAATGGCCGGAGTTGGATAGACGGCTGGATTGTGGCAATCCAGGCAGGTACTGCTCAGATCGGCTCCTACGGCGGAACCATCTATGCCGTTGAGCGGATTCCCCACTCTGCGGTTAAAATTATTGTGATCCGGATCAACATGGCAGTCGGCGCAATGGCCCTTGTGTACATCAGCGACAATATTTACTCCGGAATGACATTTGTTGCATATTCCCGACCAGCCAAAGCTGCCGGCATCATGCCCCGTACCTTTAAAGCCGCTGTCGTGATGATGGCACATGGTGCAGTTCATGCCGTCACGGCCGTTATGTGAATCTCCGGCAACGGGCATTACGCCGTCATTTCTGTAATGCAGGGTCTCAGTATGGCAGACCTGGCAGATTCCCTCGGCCTCAGTATTTACGAATCCGCCGTTGGGGTCAAAGAACTTAACATCCCTGGAGCCGCTGAAGGGGGTCTTGATGTTATGCCGGATTAACTGGCCGTAGATCAGACCAAAGGTATTACAGGTGGTGGAGTTTACCGGATTGCCGGTGTCAATGCTGGCTGCCGGAAGGATACCGTTAATAACAATTTGGGAGTCGGTGGCGGAAATTATACTGAAGGTGCCGTCGGCCTGCTGCTGGTCATGGACAAAAATCAGGCCGCGGCCCGTACTGTTTTTATTGGCCCAGCTGCGGTCATTGCTGGTTGTTCCTGTTGCCGGCCAATTGGCATTAGTAGTAGCGGCGGAATAGGCCACTGTGGTCTGGCCGGTCTGGGGAGAATCAGGGGTGAGGCTGTCAATGGTGCCGGTGATAAGGTAAGGAGAGGCTGCCGTGCCGACCCAGGCCAGTTGATCCTGAAAATGCGGGTTATGGCATGTGGTGCAGCCTACGCCCCAGGTGCCGTTGTGGTAGGTAGAGGAGCCGATTACCGCCGCGGAATGGGTACGGGCCAGGGGGGCTGGGCCGCCAGTATCATGACACTGCATACAGACCGTATTAATAACGGCGTCACGTCCCGGTACGATATTTTGTTCTGAGGGCGAGTATTGCCACCACAGGGAATAGGTATGACACGAGCCGCACTGGATATTGTTGGTTACATTGTGCGGTGCGTCAATTACCGAGGCCGGGGCGTTTACCGCAGTCAGTAAAAAACATAAGCATAACAGAAATGCGAGGCGTCTGTTCATCGTGAATCTCCAAATTGGTAACCACTCTGTTGTATCTCGGCCCGGAACCTGTGTTTTCCCTAACATCTCAACGTCTATTAAGGTTTGGTTCAGGGTGGCTTTCTGTTTATTAGAAGCAATTTTAATACCAATGACTTATGGTACTGGCATTGTTTTGTGAAAACAATATGTTATTGATATTTGGCAATAATATATCGTGGTTGAAATTATAAATCAGGGGGATAAGACACTTTTGCAGGGCGTTGAAGGGGTAAATGACTGTTTGATAGGCCGGTGAAAACTTATTTAGCTAAAAAAAAAGAAAGGGGCGGTTGATGTCTTTTGACATCAACCGCCCCTTTCTTTTTAATTTCTTGATTTTCTGGAAATGCTTATTTTTTACCCATGGCCCGTTTGGAGGCCTTCAACGGATTGACTTTTATCTTGGAGGTAGTGATTTCCGGTTTAACATGGGAGGCAAAATTACAGATTCCCAGCTTCCATTTTGCTTCGGGGCTGATGTAGGTTTTACATATTTTCCGGGACTCAACCTCGATAATTCGCTCGCAGCCCTCGCATTTTTCAATAATGGGATTAAATATTCCGCTGGTGTATATCTGATTCTCCGCTGTAGCCATGCCGACTCTCCTAATAAACTTTATGCTGTTGAAGCAATGATTGTTAATTGAAACAGCAATAAATAAAGAAAATATGCCATAATGTCAATATAAAAAACAGTCCGGCCTTAAAATCAGGCCGTCTTCCATTATTAGAGGATGAAACGACTGAGGTCTTCATCCGAGGCAATATTGTCTAACTGTTCCCTCACGTATGAGGCGGTTACCTTGAATTCGGTTTCTTTCATGTCCGGAGCGTTAAAAGACAGATCCTCTAAAAGGCGCTCCAGCATGGTATGCAGGCGTCTGGCCCCGATGTTGTCGGTCTTCTGGTTGACCTTGGCGCCGATCTTGGCAATCTCATGGATGGACTCATCGTCGAAAATCAGCTCTATACCCTCGGTGGCCATGAGGGCGGTATATTGTTTAATCAGGGCGTTCTCCGGTTCGGTGAGGATGCGGTAAAACTCATTTTCGCCCAGGGAATCCAGCTCCACCCGAATGGGGAAACGGCCCTGTAACTCCGGGATTAAATCGGAAGGCTTGCTGAGATGAAAGGCCCCGCTGGCGATGAAGAGGATATGGTCGGTTTTAACCATGCCGAATTTGGTGTTGACGTTTGAGCCCTCGACAATGGGCAGTAAATCACGCTGTACCCCCTCTCGTGACACCTCGCCACCCTGATGTGCTCCATCATGGCGGGAGGTGATTTTGTCGATTTCATCTAAGAAAATTATACCCGATTGTTCCGTCCGCCGAATGGCATTCTGGATGACCTTGTCTTCATCGATTAATTTTTCGGCTTCCTCCATGGTTAACAGGCGCAGGGCCTCGGAGACCTGGACCTTTTTCCGCTTGGATTTCTGGGGAAACATCTTGCCGAAGACATCCTTCAGGCCGCTGCCCATATCCTCCATTCCGGCGTTGGAGAAAACCTCGACCATGGGCATACTCATGTTCTGAGTGACATCCATTTCCACATCTTTGTGGTCTAATTTGCCGTCTTTTAACATCCGGCGAAATTTTTCTCTGGTGCTGAGGGTTGGTTGGGCTGGTTTCTGCGCTTCGAGCGGAGATTCCAGGGCCTTGGTATCGGCGGACTCCGGCGGGGCGGCAGGCTTGGGGGCAGGTGGTACCAGCAGATCAAGGAGTCGGTCTTCGGCCAGCAGAGCGGCCTTCTTATCCACCTTGTGCCGTTCTTCAGAGCGTACCATATTCACCGCGAGGTTGGTGAGATCACGAACCATGGACTCTACATCACGACCAACATAGCCTACCTCGGTGAATTTTGAGGCCTCAATCTTTAAAAATGGCGACTGGGCCAGGCGGGCCAGACGGCGGGCGATCTCTGTTTTACCAACCCCGGTGGGGCCGATCATGATAATATTCTTGGGTGAGATTTCTTCCTGCAGGTGGCCTTCCACCTGCTGCCGCCGCCAGCGGTTACGCAGGGCGATGGCGACAAATTTTTTGGCATTATCCTGCCCGATAATATATTTATTCAGTTCGTTGACTATCTCTTTAGGGGTGAGGGATTTTAAGGTCATAATTTTTCCACGGTAATATGATGATTGGTGTAGATGCAGATGGAGGCCGCGATTTCCATGGCGGCCCGGCATATCTCTTCGGCGTTCATTTCGGTATGTTGGATAAGAGCCTTGGCCGCTGCC
The DNA here is from genome assembly GCA_011330685.1 of Desulfobacterales bacterium. GTDB lineage: Bacteria > Desulfobacterota > Desulfobulbia > Desulfobulbales > VMSU01 > JAADIV01. The sequence goes on along the minus strand of DRPV01000294.1, from coordinate 9,119 downwards.
TGGGCGTAAGGGCCGCCGGAGCCAATGGCCAGTATCCCGTCGTCGGCTTCAATAACATCGCCGGTGCCGCTCAAGAGAAGTGAATGCTCATGGTCTGCCGTCACTAAAAAGGCCTCGAGCTTACGTAATAATTTATCAGTGCGCCAGTCTTTGGCCAGGGATACGGCACCACGCAGGAGGTTACCGTCATATTGTTCCAGCTTGGTCTCTAACCTCTCAAAGAGGGTAAAGGCGTCAGCCGTGGCTCCGGCAAAGCCGCAAATTACCTGGCCGTTGTATAATCTTCTGACCTTGTGGGCGTTATGCTTCATTATTGTATTGCCCAGGGTGACCTGACCGTCACCGGCCAGAACCACCTTACCCTTATGGCGGATGGCAAGAATGGTTGTTGAATTTATCTTCATCTGCAATATCCTTTTATATTTTATTAGTGGTAAGATGAAATCTAAAAGTAACCATTCAGCTGCACCCCATCTTAGTCCGTTTCGGAGTCTACGCTTACCTGCCCACCTCACGTACAGGGTGTACAGACTCGGCGGCCAAAACGAACGAACCTGGGGCACATCCGGAGTCTTCGCTTTCCTGAACGGTTACAGCTCACAGTTTAGGGCAATTCGGTGCCTTAGCTGAATAGATACATCTAAAATAGTACTGTTCTACTCAGTCTTTAACTAGAAAACCCGCAAAGAGAGCCGCGCTACTCCTGTGGGGCTGACTAAATTTACTTCTTCTGAGCCCTGGGATGGGCCTTGTCATAGACCTCCATTAAATGGTCAATGGTCAGATGGGTATACTTTTGCGTGGTTGAGAGGCTGGAATGGCCTAATAACTCCTGAACAAGACGCAAGTCAGCACCCATTTCCAAAAGGTGAGTGGCAAAGGAGTGACGCAATGAATGGGGGGTAACGCGACTGATTATACCGGCTTTGGCGGCATAACGACTCACTAAACGCTCGATGCTGCGCGGGGTCAGCCTGCCGCCTCTGGCATTGACAAAGAGGGATGCCGCGTCGTTCTGCCGGCCGTTTTTAAGCCTGCGGCGCAGTAATTCCCTCTGGGGCATGTAAGCCCGAACCGCCTCTAATGCCGGGGAACCGACGGGGCAAAGACGCTCCTTATTCCCTTTGCCCCTTACCTTAACCATTTCCGTCTCGAAATCAAGAGCGTTAACGTCGAGATTTGTCAACTCTGAAACCCGCATACCCGTGGAGTATAATAACTCTAAAATTGCCCGATCCCGGGCCGCGAAAGCGTCTTCGGCATCAGGAGCCTCCATGAGGCGGAAGGTCTCATCCACCGTGAGAAATACGGGGATATGATGGCCCTGCCTGGGGCGGACAATGCCGGTCAGCGGGTTGTCCCGGCGGATTCCGCGGCGGATAAGCAGCACGAAAAAGGTTTGCAGGGCCGACAGTTTACGGGCCACTGACACTGCTTTATGACTGGTGCTCAGGGAGTAGATATAGGCCTTTATATTGCCTGGTTCAACCTTGGAGAAAGAAGTGGCATAATTCAAGAAACGGGCGAAGCTTTTCAGATCACGACAATAATTGTCTACCGTGTGCGGGGAATAGCCCTTTTCTACTGTCAGCCATTTGGCGAATAAGTCGATATGGTTTAATATTTCTTTTTTAAATTGCCCATTCATCGACTTTCTTTTATCATAGAGCGAGTTTTATCGGCAAGAAAATAATTTTTTTGACCTTATTGTGACTTTCATGTTTCCATCATGCCTGGGTGACTGGGCATGTCTGTTATCGATTGCCTCCACATAATAAATAAAACAAATAATAAACTATGGCGAAAAAAAGCTTTGAGAGCAGTCTGAACACCCTGGAAGAAATCACCCGCGCTCTGGAAGGCGGCGAACTTAGTCTTGACGAATCCTTGAAAAAGTTTGATGAAGGTATAAAACTTGCTGAACTCTGCAATAAAAAACTTGACGAAGCCCAGGCAAAGATAGATATTCTGCTTAATAAAAATGATTCTATAATCGCGGAGCCCTTCAACTCCCAGCGTGATTGATGGATATTAAAAGCTATCTGACCGCGAAACGTACCCTGGTTGAGGAGGCCCTTAACTCAATTCTGCCGGAGTCGGACGAACGTCTTACAACCCATTTCGAGGCCCTTAATTACAGCCTGAGGGCCGGCGGTAAGCGGATAAGACCCATCCTCTGTATGGCGGCAGCCGAGGCCCTGGGCGGTAGTGTCGCATCTTTTATGGATATTCCCTGCGCCCTGGAATGTATCCATACCTATTCCCTCATTCATGATGACCTGCCGGCCATGGATGACGATGAACTGCGGCGCGGCAAGCCCACTAATCATATGGTTTATGGGGAGGCTGGGGCTATACTGGCCGGTGATGGGCTGTTGACCCTGGCCTTTGAACTCCTGAGCCGGGATAACGCCGCCCTGTTAAGCGCCGATGTCCAGCTCAAGATAATAAATCTTATCGCCCGGGCCGCCGGTTCCACTGGTATGGTGGGCGGTCAGGCCTTAGATATTGACTCTGAGGATAAGGAAATTCCATTCTCCACCCTGCGCCTGATTCATAGCTGCAAGACCGGAGCCCTGATTACGGCCTCTGTGCAGAGCGGGGCGCTGCTGGGCGGGGCCGGTGAAGGTGAATTCCTGGCCATGACCAGTTATGGCCGCAATATCGGCCTGGCCTTTCAGATTGTTGATGACCTCTTAAATGTCCTGGGAACCACCGAGCAATTAGGTAAAGCTGCTGGTTCCGATGCCGAACATAATAAGGCCACCTACCCGGCCATTTTCGGTCTTGAAGCAACCAGGGAAAAGGCCGGGGAGGCCGTAGCGGCAGCCCTTGAAGCCCTGCGGCATTTTGATCATAAGGCCGACCCTCTTAGAGCCTTGGCTGAATATATCTATACCCGCAGCAATTAAAAAACTGGACGAATATCAAGCCGTATCGAGGCTCAAATCTGAGAATTTTATGATTAATCAAACAAAATTATCACGAATCAATTCCCCGTTGGATTTACGGCGGCTGCCTCCCGATGAACTGCCGGGGCTGGCCAGAGAAATCAGACAGGAGATTATTAATACCGTCGCCCAGACCGGCGGTCATCTGGCCCCCAGCCTCGGGGTGGTGGAATTGACCATCGCCATTCATTATGTCTTTAATACCCCGGAAGATAAATTAATCTGGGACGTGGGGCATCAATGTTATACCCATAAATTATTATGCGGCCGCCGGGAGCAGTTCTCTACTATTCGGCAGTACAAAGGGATCAGCGGTTTCCCCAAAAGGGCCGAGAGCCCCTACGATACCTTTGATACCGGCCATAGCAGTACCTCAATCTCCGCGGGATTAGGGGTGAACTGCGCCAAAAGTCTTAAGGCGGAGAATAGAAAGGTTATTTCCGTAATCGGCGATGGTTCCATGACCGGCGGTATGGCCTTTGAGGCCCTTAACCAGGCCGGGACTCTGGGCCGGAATTTCATTGTCATCTTAAACGATAACGAGATGTCCATCTCTCCTAATGTGGGGGCCTTATCGAGCTTTTTGAGCCGCAAGATGACCGGCAGGACAGTGGCTAAGTTTAAGCGTGATACAGAGAATTTTTTAAAGAGCTTCTCCAATGTCGGGGAGAATATTCTCCAGATCCTCAAAAAAAGTGAGGGCAGTTTTAAGAGTTTCTTTACCCCTGGTATGCTCTTTGAGGCCCTTAAGTTTGACTATGTCGGCCCCATTCCCGGTCATGACCTGGAGACCCTGATCAGTACCCTGCAAAATGTCAGAGATTTTGGTTCCGGGCCTATCCTTGTCCATGTTCTGACCACCAAGGGTAAGGGCTATACGCCCGCCGAAGACCGCCCCGATGACTACCATGGTCTTGGCCCTTTTGAGGTCAAATCCGGCAAGCCCCGGCCCGCTGAACCCGGCCCGCCGTCTTATACATCCGTCTTCGGCAGGGTTATCGAAAAAGAGGCCGAGAAAAATGACAAGATTGTCGCCATCTCCGCCGCCATGCCGGCCGGTACCGGCCTGATGAGTTTTTCACAGCGTTTCCCAAAGCGTTTTTTTGATGTCGGGATTGCCGAGCAGCATGCCGTAACCTTTGCCGCTGGTCTTGCCACCGAAGGGATACGGCCGGTGGTGGCCATTTACTCCACCTTTTTGCAGCGGGCCTTTGATCAGATTATTCATGATGTCTGCCTGCCCAACCTGCCGGTTACCTTTATGCTGGATCGGGCCGGCCTGGTGGGAGATGACGGCCCCACTCACCATGGCGTGTTCGATCTCTCTTTTTTGAGGATGATTCCCAATATGGTGCTCATGGCGCCCAAGGATGAGAATGAGTTATGCCATATGTTTCATACCGCCATTAACCATCCCGGCCCGGCGGCCATTCGCTATCCCCGTGGAGCAGGCGAGGGTGTGGGTTTGGATGAGGAGCTGCGGGAGCTGACCATCGGCAAGGGTGAACTGCTCAGGGAGGGCGGTGATTTACTGCTTCTGCCGGTGGGTAACCGGGTCTATGCCGCCCTTGAAGCGGCTGAGGGTTTGTTGAAATTAGGCATAGAGGCGGCGGTTATCAACCCCAGATTTATCAAACCGCTTGATGGAGAATTAATCCGCGCCTGGGCTCAAAATACCGGCCGGGTCGTCACCATTGAGGAGAATGCCGCGAGCGGCGGCTTTGGCAGTGCCGTTCTTGAGCTTTTAGCGGCCGGGCGAATTTTGGTTAAGAGCCGGAGAATTGCTCTGCCCGATCATTTTATAGAACAGGGCCCCCAGGATACTTTAAGAAAGATTAGTGGAATTGATGCCCCGGCAATTATCAAGGCCGCCATAGATATAATGGATAGTGAAAATGAATGACTGTCTCCTGGTCGCCCTGATCGGTCGTCCCAATGTGGGTAAATCCTCTCTCTTTAACCGCCTGGCGCGACAAAACAAGGCAATTATTGATCCTACTCCGGGGGTAACGAGGGATCGTCATTATGCCAGGGTAACCTGGGCCGAGAAGACCTTTCTGCTGGTGGATACCGGCGGAATTGATCTGGACAAGGTAGCCAAGGCTGAAATCGATCATGAACGGAGAATGTCGGCCCTCATCAGGGAGCAGAGCTGGCAGGCGGTGCGGGACGCCGATATTCTGGTATTGATTTTAGACGGCCGCCAGGGGCTTAACCGTGACGATTATGAGCTTATCAAACTGTTGCGCAAGACGGATAAGCCCTTATTTTATGTAATTAATAAAATTGATAACCCTGCGGCTGAGGCCGAGTTTCTGGCCCCCTTTTATGAGCTTGGCGCCGACACCCTCTGGCCGGTATCGGCCGCTCATGGTCTGGGAATAAACGATTTTATGGCTGAGCTGGTTACCAGGCTGCCGGAGGCTGATACCGAGGAGGCCGTGGATGAACAGGAAATTGCCCTGGCGGTAATCGGGCGGCCCAATGTCGGTAAATCATCATTAATTAATCGTCTGGCAGGCGAAGAGCGCATGGTGGTCTCCAATATTCCCGGCACCACGCGGGATTCCATTGACACGGTATTGGAGAAGAGAGGGGTAAAATACCGTTTTATTGATACCGCCGGTATTCGCCGCAAGGGCAAGGTCTATGGTAAGGTCGAAAAATTCTCTGTTATGCGGGCCTTAAAGGCCATGGAGAGAGCGGCCATGGTATTGGTGCTGGTGGATGCCGGAGAGGGTATCACCGAACAGGATACCAAGGTTATTGGTTACGCCATGGAAAGGGGGCGGGCCTGCTTGGTCTTGGTCAATAAATGGGATTTGATCGACAATGACCCCAAACGCCAGAAATGGCTTTTGGCTGAAATAGAGCGGGTCACCAATTTTATCGGCTATGCTCCCACTCTGAGGATATCGGCGCTAAACGGCCTGGGTACAGGTAAAATATTTCCGGTAATTAATGAGGTCTATAAGCAGTTTTGCATGACCTTTAGTACCGGCCCCTTGAATCGTATTCTCCGGGCCGCGGTGGAGGGGCACAGCCCGGCGCTGCATCGCGGCCGGCGGCTGAAGCTTTATTATACCACCCAGGTCAGCACTAAACCGCCGACCTTTGTAGTTTATGCCAATTATCCCAAGGCAGTGCATTTTTCGTATTTCCGTTATCTCGTGAATCAATATCGCACCGGCCTGGGCCTTGATAAAACTTCTTTGAAAATAATCCTCCGGGAAAGAAAACGGCGGCAAATGGAAGGGGGCAGAAATTTCCAGGGCGGCTGATAGATAATCGCATCAGTGCCATAGTGAACCATTGGAGGGCAGCGTGGTACAATTGGAACTGGCAGGGCGTGATGAATATCTCAATATAGAGGACGCGATCAGGCGCACCGCCTTGTTGAGCAGGTTCCCTGTCCTTGACATTGCCCCTTTGGCCGCTTTCTTCAACTGCCAGGGGGAGGCGGCTGACAAACGGGCTGGTCTTTTTGTCTTTGTCCATCAACTCTGGAAAAATGGGGTGGAATTCCCCGAATTATTCCATTTTCTAAAGGAAATCAGGCGCAATCTCACCCCGGTTAGAGCTCAAATATCCCCCTCTGACACATTGATAGATGAATTTGAACTCTGCCTGTTAACGGAGTGGCAGCGTCTCATCGGCCAGGGCTTTCACAAAAAGCTCAGAGAAGCCAACAGCTTTATCCTCCACGAGAAGAGGCGGTATTATACCGTTTTTAACCGGATGGGGGAGCCCGCCTTTATTATTAATCGACAATTCCAATTTATTGAAACCAACCGCGCCTTTGACCGCTTCTTCCACATCCAGGGGAAGAGGCATATCGGCAATTCGTGCTTTTCCGTTATTAATGATCATTCGGCCTGTCGTGAGGCCATTCAAATGATGATTGTCAATAAGACCTCCTGCTCCGGAATGGAAACGGTAATCGAGGTTAACGGAGAAAAACGTAATATACTGGTTTCCGGGACATTCTTGGGTGAGATTAACCATGAGGTCTCCGGGGCCATGGTCATAATTCAGGATATCAGCGCTCGGAAAGAGGCGGCCAGAGCCCTGCGGGAGAATGAAGAAAAATATCGTACACTCATCGAAAATATGCCCGATGTTTCCTGGCGGGCGGATAAATTCGGTACTCTTTATTTTATAAGCCGTAACGTGGAACAGGTCTGCGGTTATAAACCGGATGAGCTGCTTGGTTCCTGGCCCAGGGGCCGGTTTGCCATGATTCATCCCGATGACCTGGAATATGTCCGTAATGAATTCGGTATATTCTTTGCCTCTCATCTGCCGCCGGATAATTCCAGCCCGCCTCACAGCTCTGATTCCGCCGCCGGTAAAAACTATGATGTTACCTACCGTTTCCATAAAAAAGACGGCAGCTGGATATGGCTGCACAGCCGGGCCAGTAATATTTATGAACAGCAGGGCAAGTGGTTTGCCGACGGGGTGTTCTCTGATGTCACAGAGTTAAAAAAGGCGGAGGATGAGCTTGAACGACATCATTTCCATCTCTCTGAACTGGTGGATGAACGGACGGCTGAATTAAGACGGGTTAATCACATCCTCAAGCAGGAGATTAATTTTCGCAAGATGGCCGAGGACAGACTGTTGCGCCTGACCACCAAGCTGCGGCAGTCCAATGAAGAACTTGAGCAGTTCGCCCATGTAACCTCCCATGATCTCAAAGAACCGCTGATGCTTATTTCCAGCTTCAGTAACCGTCTTGAAAAAAAATATACCGCACTGTTAGATGAACCGGGGAAGAAGTATTTGCGGCGCATTACCACTGCCGCCGGTCAGATGCAGGACTTAATTAAAGCGCTCCTGGAGCTGTCCAGGGTGGGGGCGAGTAAACGGCCCTTTGAACTTTTTGATCTTAAGGAGGTAATCAAAGAGGTAGTGGAAAGCCTGGAAGAATCGCTTACCAAATGCCGGGGCCGGGTTAAATGCAAATGCGATTCCCAGGAGGAACTGCTGGGTGACAAAACCCAAATCAGGCAGCTTTTTCAAAACATAATCGTTAACGCTATAAAATACCGCAAGGTTGGTAAGTCTCCATTAATTGTCATCCGGGGGCAGCGGCTGGAGAACGGCTTTTACCAGATTGTCGTAGAGGATAATGGTATTGGCTTTGATCAGCGCTATGCCAGGAAGATATTTAAACCCCTCACCCGCCTGCATGGCCGCCGGGAATATGACGGTACCGGTATAGGACTTGCCACCTGCCGTAAGATTGTCCTCCGGCATGGCGGCGAAATCAGCGCCCGTGGTGTGCCTGACCAGGGAGCATCCTTTATTATTCGCCTGCCGCTTCCCCAGGAGTCTTGAGCATCCTGGGTTATCAACCGGCAAATTATCAGAAATATGTGGGGAATAAAATTCTTAAAAGTCAGGGAAGCGCTGGGTAAATTCCGTTAACCGGCTTCGATTATTGAACTCAAGGTTTAGATACACCTTGTCCTTCTCAAAGGCCGGGGCATGCGAGACAGAGGCCCATTGCGGGAGTTGCAGTCTGGTCTGCCATGTCTCAAACTCCTCTTCAGCGGCGCTCAAGCGTGGAAACTGGCGTTTCTGGAGATGTTCCATCAGGCCGGCTGTTTGTTGCGCCAGGCTGGTTGATTGTTCATCTAAAATGTTCATGATCTTCCGGCTGCTTAAAATAGCATGAATTGAGGTGGATTCACGGCGGCATAATTCCAGACAGGTCTGAATCAGCCGGCGTTGGTTGCTTACACTGAGCCGCAGATCGTTGATCAGTTCAAATACCGCCAGCCGGTCACGAAAGGACATGGTGGTCATGGCCAGGGCGGTTTTTTCGGAGATCGTGCCTTGCTGGGCCGCTGAGACCAACGGGGCCTCCAGTTCGGTCAAGGCAAGAATTTTTCTGAGATGATGGGGGGTGGCCGGGAGACCGAGACGCCCCATGAACATCAGGGCATCCTCCTCCTGGAGGCCGTCCGTTGTCATAATTTTGTTTAAGAAGCGGGCCTTGATTATTAATGACCAGGCTTGGCCCTGTAATCCTTCTTCCAGGAAGAGCCGCCAGCAGTCTAATGGGGCGGTCGCCGCCGGGACGATGAGACAATGACAGACCTTGGCGGCGGTGTGGCGGCGGTAAATTAACAGGCGTCGCCGCCCGGCGATTATAGTATG
>DRPV01000293.1 GCA_011330685.1 Desulfobacterales bacterium | reverse complement strand
GTAGTGGCCGATAAATTGAGGTACTGCCTTGGAGACGTTGGTCCATTCGGTAAAGCCTTTTCCCCACCAGGAATCATTCTCCGGGAATGGGTGGAACTGGGGAAGGTAGAAGGCGATTATTTTGGGATCATCCGGCTCTAACTCCAGGCAATAACTGGTTATTGGGACACTTTCGTCCTGTTCTCCCCTGGCCTGGCGAAATAGTTGCTGAAAATACTGCTGACGGTCGGCGGCTTTGGGGGGAAAACTTATTTTAAAACGGGCTGGTTTGCCGATTTCATCGTTATCATTATAGATATCCTGGTCAGGATTAATATTTCTTCTGATGGTTCTAAAGGTTCTAAAAACGGCCCGCAGCAAACCGGTTAATCCTTCCGCCCGGTATATTCTTCTGGTGTTTTTCCGAAAGGCCTTGATTCCGTCATGCTCCCTTTTCAGCGTTTTGGGCAGGTGGGCTATGGCTTTAAAAAAAAGCATGTGAATTACAGGACATCGGCAAAATGAGGCCGAAGTTTTTTAAAGGTTACGATACCCACTAACATAAGAGTAATGGTGAATGCCCAATAATAGGCGGTGTTTATGGGATGTTCCCAAAATGGTATGTGATAGAGAAAGCTGTCGCGGTAGCCCTGGACAATATAGAACATGGGATTCAGGCATAGATATTTCTGGTAGGCGGCGGGCAGCATGTTTTTATTCCAGAATATCGGGGTGAGCCAGAAGCCGAAGGTGAGTAAGATACCAATGACATTGGCAATATCCCGCACAAAAACACCCAAGGCGGAGAGCAGCCAGCCTAAGCCTAACAGCATGGCTAACAGGGCAACGAGATAATATAAAGACTGCAGCCAGTAAATATCCGGTTTAATGCCGCTGACCCAGATAACCGCTATAACGATAAATAAAAAAATTATGTGGATAATGAGAGCGGAGAGAATTTTGACAATGGGCAGAATGGCGATGCGGAATTTCACCTTTTTCACCAGGAAGTCATAGGCTCGGATGACATTGGAACTGGCCCCGGCACTTTCCGCGAAGAAATTATAAGCGCTCATGCCGGTGAACAGATAGGCGATAAATGGCACATCGCCGCTTGGTCTGACCTTAAGGCCAAAAGAAAACACGCCCCACATAACTAACATCATCGCCAGTGGTTCAATAAAGGCCCATAACAGGCCCAGCATGGAACCGATATAACGATTGGTGAAATCTCTCTTTGTCAGGTCGTATATCTGGCCGCGGCGTTCGTAAACTTCGTGCATAAACTGGATGCCCTCACGAACCATGCTCATATTCTGTTCCTCTTGTGGTTGCTGCTGAAAATAGTCATCTTCTTCGTATTTTTCGTACTATTCGTACTATTGTTCCAAGAGGCCGAATTGCCTCTGTAGAGTTGTAATATATTTTTCGGCAAGTTTGGATTTCTCTTTGGAGACCTCGAAATTATCGGCGATAAAGGTTTGCATCTGCTTGATTTCGTCAAGCTGCTGCCGGTTAAAGCTGCCGATTGTAACCCCCCCCTGGTGCCGCCGGTGAAAATTAAGCGGTAGAGGTGAAAAGGCAATTTTACCATACTTTAAAACCAGGACATAGACCAGCCAGTCGCCGGCAACACGATATGTCTTAATTAACTCAAAATGTTCCCGCAGAACACTCTTTAAACAGCTCCTTTCAAATACTACACCACTTACATTTGGTATGGTATTCTTAACGCTTAGCGCCCCGGCAATTTCTTCAGCGCCATCTTTTACGAATGCAGACTGCCAGTGCCGGGTGTCAATGTCGGCGACGTATTCATGGTAGTTATTCGCTGTAATAAGGCCCTCTTCGTCCATTTGTCTGCTCTCGCAATAGCTAAGAACAACCCCATGGTTGTTAAACCCCGTTATTGCCTCATCTAAAAATTCATCACTACATGAATCGTCAGCTTCCGCGAGCCATATATGCGTGCCTCGCGCCAGGTCAATGCCCTTTTTCCACTGCTTGAAAACAGAACCTGAGTTTTCTCTGTTGATAATTACCCGATAGTCAATGGGCTGGGATTTCAGGGTATCCTGTATTACTTTAAGACTCTTATCCGTTGAGGCGTCATCTAAGACAATTATTTCATAGACCGGATAGCTCTGGTTGATAATGGATTGCAAACGTTCTCTGATATATTGTTCGTAATTGTAATTCGGCACTACAACAGAAACACGATGAAGTCCGACATCTGCCAAATCCAGAAGATCAAATAGATAGTGCTGAAAGGAAAACTCCTCTTCAATTATTTTTTTCCCGTCCAGGGCGATTTTTTTGGCCTCGTCCGGGGAATCAATAAGTTTCATCAGTCCCGTCGAGAAAGCCCTGCTGTTCATTTCATCAACCAGTACGCCGCCCCCCCTGGTCAGTATTTCGGCGGCACCGCCGGCGGCAGAAAAGGCGACTACCGGAGTCTGCGCGTCCAATGCCTCTAAGACTACCGAGGGGAAGGGGTCTTCGCGTGAGGTCAGGGCGTATATGTCGGCACCGGCATAATAAACGTCCGTGTTATAATCCAGGCCGGGAAATATAAAAAATTTATCAAAGCCCGATTGTGTTATTGCCTGTTTAATTTTTTCTTCTGACTGCGGCTCGAAATTGCCAAGCCATAAAAAATATACCTTGCGGCCTTTTTGGAGTATTTCAATAGCCGAACGTACAAAAATATCTATTCCTTTTCGGTAATCGGCAAATCCAACCCCTAAAACAATTTGAGAATTTTTGGCAAGGTGAAAGCGTTTACGCAGTGATAATCGCGCCTTGCGAATCAATTTTAAGGACTGAATTGAATTTTTTTTGTAAAGTCCCTGGGGTCTTATTACTGCTTTGCCTTTTTTGAGAGAGGTAAAAGATTCAAAACCAGTTTGTACCGGCGAGGCGGCAAAAATAACCTTATCCGCGTAAAGGGCAATGGCCTTTACATGCTCCTGTAACTTGTAGTCCTTTATTAACTGAGGTAATTCATGAACCAATGAAATGACCTTGAAACCGCATTGCTTTAAAATCGGCACCATAAGCCCACTTACGGTCGTGTTGGTAATGGCTGATTTTGCGCCCTGCCTGAATAATTCGGTACTTAGAGCGACAACCTCATCACTCTGGAGATTAAGTCCGGCCAGTTCATGTACATTGGCGTATTTTTGATATTCCTCCAAGAGCACCCCTTCACCGAGAAGAATAAGCTCAACGGTAAACCCCATGCTTTCGCGCAGTATTTTTGCCATGTGCAGAATGAGAAACTGCGCTCCATGCGGATGCGCGTCATGGGCCACCAGGACAAGGCGGCGGCCGGTAATCTTTCTCGCCGCCTCATGGAGCGCTTCGCTGGTTGCCTCGAGATACGAGCGGCCAAATCGCTGGTCAGGCTCTAAGTAAGCACCTTCCGCCCACTCGTTCCAGGCATTTACAAATACCAGTCGTTCATCTTTCTTCTTGAAGCGGGCGGCGGTATCAAAAATCGCGTTGGTTAACCACTGGCGGTATTCTCCGGGGGAGTTGTTGAGGAAAATAGTGCTCTTGTTTTTGAGTCTCGCGGTATTATCCCACGAGGGGCAAACTCCTCTGAATAAAGGGTATTCCGGCTCTTCGTAACGCTTACTGCGTTGGAGAAAAACTCTCCAGTCGTATATTTGGCCCCTGAAGTCCTCGCGGCACCTTGGAGTTTGATCGGTTATTAACGGTGGATTTGAATTATTGGGCGGGAATTCTATGGCCGCGTCAAAACCATACCGGCGGGGGTCAACGGTCTCGAATGACTGTGTGTAGGCAAGGTATATTTCGCCAATTCCGTTGGCCGCGCACCAGGTTCGCCATCTTCGCGCGGTCTCCTTTGCTGCCGGTAACAAACTGGGGCGGTAAACAAGCAGCAGCGGTTTATTGTTAATTCGGATGTAGCGGGGGTCTCTTAAATATTTGGATATATATTTGATGAAGGCCAGGTCGTCTGCCGGGGAATGATTCTGGGCCATGAGGATTTGGTCGTTCAGGCCGTCCCAGCGCCGGCTCCAATTCTCATTGGCCCAGCATAAACAAAATGGCTGGTCTATATCCTTGTTCCGCAAATATTGTCTGACTGGTTTTTCCAGGAGCCTTGTACCGCCAAACCAGTAAAAATAAAAGCAGAAACCAGCCAGTCCATAACGTTTGGCTAACTCTGTCTGCTGCTGCATTACCTTAAAGTCTTTGAGGATGGGATGAAATTGGGGGAGATAAAAGGCGATTAAACGTACAGGAGGATAGGAAACAGGATCGCCGTCAGGCGGAATAGTTGGCCTGTAAGTTTTCCTGCTCTCCCAGCTGGGTGGGTGGTGGCCATCGTCCTGGAGGAATTCGGTTTTAAGACGCGTCCTCGTTTCCTCTGATGTGGGTAGTAAGGTTAGAAGAAAATTAAAAGAAATGGCGAAAATTTTGCTTTTATCCAGGTGTAGAAGGTGGATTGCGGGTAGTAATATACGGCGTTTTACAAGGCATTTGGTTAAATCAAGGATGGTCATCAAATTTGGCGGTTATGACGGTAAATCCCGGTATATTTCGGTGAGTTTTTTCAGGTGGTTGTCCCAAGTGTAATTGTCCCTGGCGTGAATCAGGGCTTGGGCCGCTATGGTTTTTC
>DRPV01000292.1 GCA_011330685.1 Desulfobacterales bacterium | reverse complement strand
CAGCTGCACCCCATTTTCGTCCGTTTTGTCCACCTCACGTACGGGGTGTACAGACTCGGTGGCCAAAACGAACGAACCTGGAGCACATCTGAACGGTTACAGCTCACAGTTAAGGGCAATTTGTTGCCTTGGCTGAACGGTTACGAAAAGGGGGCTACACCCAGATAGTTTCGTCTTCCAGACCGCCGGATTTTTTTAATTGGGCGATTAGTTTATCCTTCTTCTTTAATTCGGTCTGGAGTTTTAACAATTCTTCATCGGTCTGCCGTAGACGTTCGGCTAGGGTTTCGGCGAAGAGTCTGAATACGGCATATTGAAACACCCTGGCATTGTCTTTGAGTCTCTGGTCAAGATTACTGCAATCCAGCCCTAAGACCATTGTTCTGGCCAGAGCCCAGACGCTGGCCGAGCGTGGGGCGCCGTCAATGACCCCCATTTCTCCAAAGAGGTCGCCGCCGCCCTCTAAGACCGCGAAGGTCTTTTCACCCTTGACAATTTTTACCTGCCCGGAAATCAGAAAATAAACCCATTGATCCTTGTCACCTTTGCTTATAATAGTCTCTCCGGCCTCATAGGATTTTAATTTACCTACCTCAAGAAAGGCCTCTATGTCGTCATCGGAAAATGCTTGGAATTTTTTAATTCTTTTAAGCAGTTCAAGAACCTTTTTGTTTTCCTTAAGGTAGCCGGTTTCCTGCATAATTTCCTCCCCTGTTGGTTTTTTGAGCATTCTTCTGAATCATAAGGAGTTGGATGGAAATTGTCAAAAAAACTTTTATCAGTTTAGGATTTCTATTGAGTGGTGATCAATAAAAATAAAAAAACCGGCCATGCTTGCTTAAGCATGGCCGGTTCTGATTTGTGAGTTTTAAGATTGTTGTTTAATGTGGCGTGTTGTCGTATTTGGCATCACTATGACAGGTCTTGCAGTCACCGCCGCCTGCTATTGCCGGTGGATTCAGGCTGCCGTCCTCGAGGTGGCAGGCCGCGCAGCTGTCGGTGCCCGCGTAAGTATCTGAGGCGTGGACGCTGTTAGAACCCACGTAAATATTTGCCCCGAGATCGGATACCTGATCGTGGCACCCGGAGGTGATACATGTCGGGGTGGCTGTGACCTGGGTTGAGTGGCTTAAGTCAATGCTCAAGGAGTCGTGGAGCGGAAAACCACCATGGCAGTCCATGCAGTTATTACCTTTGACCGCTGGTTTGCCGGTTCCTTTGCCGGCGGCGCTGCCAATGAGTCGCCAGTCATTGCTGTCATGGCAGTCAACGCAATAGCCGTTTTTCTGATGAATGGTGAAGATGGGATCGCCGGGATGACAGGAGGCGCAGCTGGTACCGGTACTGCTGACCCGCACACTGTGAGACCAGGCGTTGTGATTGTTGAAACTGACGGCAATGGCCGTGTGGCAGTCAACACAGGTATTGGTCGTATTGCCCTCCCGGCCGGCGGCGCTGCCCTTCAGGGTGTGAATCTGGGTGGAATTCAAGGCCACATGGCAGTCTAAACAATTGTTGTTGTGGACGATGGAAACCGTATCTCCGCCGTGGCAGGTCACACAGCTGCTGTCAACCATGGAGGTAACGGTGGTATTAGAGTGGCTGGTGGCGGGATGAGTACCCCCGCTCAGATCAGCGGCTTCGGTGCTGTGACAAACCGAGCAATTGCCGCCGTCGCTATGGCCGGTGGCGGAGCCGACTAATACCCCTTTGCTGTCATGGCAGGTGGCGCAGCCGTTACGGCCATGAATACCACTAACCAGATCCGGGTTAGAATGGCAGTTCACACAGGCGGCATCCGCGCTGACCTGGCTTGTGTGCGGGGGCGGGGTGTGGCTGGCAAAATCACTGTAAGTGGAATGGCAATTAAGGCAGTCGCCGGGGCCGTTGGTTTTGGCAACTCCGTAGAGCAGACCTGTTTTGTTGGCATGGCACATGCCGCAGTTACTGTTGTGGACGCTCTTTACCGGATCGCCGGTATGACAGACCGCGCATTGCGTCGTGGCTGTCACCAGACCGGTATGATCTCCGGAAGTGGGATGGGCGAAGAAATTGGCGGCTATATCCGTATGGCAATTGGTGCAGTCGCCGGGGCCGTGCTGGGCTGCCAGGCTGATGAGGACACCATCGCCGGTGTATTTACCGGTGGCGGCATCATAGGTCAGGTTGTGGCAGGTGGCACAGACCTTGGTGACATGAATGCCGGTAATCACGTTTTTATTGCTGTGGAAATGGCATCCGGTACATCTGGGATTGGGATCCACATGGCCGGTATGATCAAGGGCGTTGGGGTGAGATGTAAAATCAGCCGCTATACCGCTGTGGCAATCGTAACAGGTACCGGTTTTGCGGGTGGCCCCCGCGGGGGTGGGCCATTTGGGGCTGGGGAAGGGCGAAATCAGAGTAGGCGGGCCGGGATAGTGGCAGTCTCCGCAGTGAAATTTATGGGTATCGGCGATAATATCAGTGGCATTATGACAATGGACACAGCTGGTTCCCGTGCCGGAAATAAAGACGTTATGATTCGGATATGAGGGCTTGAAACCAAGCAGGGTTATATGGCAGGCGGTGCATTTGGTTTTGTAGTGCTTGCTGACTGCTATTCTGGCTCCGTTGGGATAGTTGGGATCTGTCGGGTCGGGCTGCAGGCCGTCGTAATTATAATATTTGGTCGAGGCATGACAGACCTGGCAGATACCCTTGGGCGGCAGACCGGAACCATCAGCCAGACCGCCGACCTCTCCGGAGGCGTAAGTTATGTCAGGATCGAAGAACTTAACATCCATTTTGATTTTGTTGTTTTTGGCATCCAGCCTGGGGGTGGTAATGGTCTTCTTAATTAACTGGCCGTAAATAACACCGAAGGTGCTGCCGTCATAACTGCTGGGGATTATACCCTGTACCGTTATTGATCCGGTGCCGCCTGGGGTACCGGGGGTAATAGCGGTAGTCTGTACGGCGCTGTTTATTTCATAGGTGTTGCCTGGGTTGTCCTTGCTCAACACCAGAATCAGGCCCCGGCCATTGGAGGTTTTTGCTCCCCAGTTGGCGGGATCGCTCCAGAAGGTGGATGAATCGGCGTTGTTATAGGTAAAGGTGGTGGTATTGGCGGTGGTATTAACCTGAATAGAGCCGGGATCAATGCTGCCGTTTACTAAATAGAGGGCAGCCTCGTCAGTGGACAGCCAGCCGAGCTGCTCTTGGAAATGCGGATCATGGCAGTCAACGCAGTTAGTTGACCAGTCACCGAGATTTTTGTCATGCATGGCACCCATGGAGGCGGCGGAATGGGTGACTTTGTTGGGGGCGTAACCTCCCTCACCGTGACATTTATTACAGACGGCGGCGGTAATGGATGAATAAGGGGTAGTGCTGTTATTGGCCGCTGGTGAATATTGCCACCACAGGGAGTAGGTATGGCAGTCGCCGCAACTAATGCCGTGGGTCTCATTGTGAGGAGAATCAATAACCGAGGCCGCGGCATAACTGCAGAGAGCAAAGAAAATTAGCACGTTAATCAGGCAGATAACCTTTTTCATTTCACTTCTCCGTTAAGTGTGTAATATTACGAGTAATTTTATAATTTGTTCATTTGTGGTGTTCGTATTTAACCATGAATTATAACTAAAAAACTGGTAATTGCAAGACTAAATAAGGCAGCATGAGGGATAACCATCAGGGCGGGAGGGAACAAACATTAGCGTTGCGTATTAAGAATGATGACGTCGTAAAAAGTCCGATCTACTGCGTTGTAGTATCTCGGCAGATCTTCGGTATATTCTCATTCAGGCGATAGAGCCTAACTCCTTGAGCCGCTCCATGATGTTTGGGTCATCATCGACATTCTCATAAATGGCGACTTCTTTTTTCAGAATGTGGATAATAAAATCATCAACGGAAGAAAATCCGGCAGGCACTGAGCAGTCCTGAAGTTGTTTATACAGGTCTTTGTCGATTTCTATTCTGGTCATCTTGTTTTGAACCCAAGTCAAGGTTTATGGCGTTTAAAAAAGGATATTTGATCTGTCTGGTTGCCAAGTGCAGTAAAATAGTTTATTTGCTAATACGTAGTTAGTGTCTGTCCATAAATGGTCTTTTTGCTTTAAAGTTAACCACAACCAGAATAATACTATGAATTCTAAACGATTTCTGCAGATTTATGTCCTTGCCGTTCTGATCATCTCCTTTGCCATCCCGGTGCTGGCGGCTCCGCCAACGGTAGTCATTAAGCCGTTTACCATTAATGCCGCTAAAGATATGTCATATTTAAAAAGCGGGATAAGGTCAATGCTGGCCAGTCGTCTCGCTGACAACGCCGGGGTAAATATAGTACCCACGAAGGCTGGGGCCGATTATACCTTGAAGGGCAGTATGACGGTCTTTGGCGGCAGTTATTCGCTTGACGTTACCTTGACCTCCGTCCAGGGCGGTCAGGGCAGGAAATTCTATGCCACCGCCGCCACAGAGGGCGGAATTATAAAGGCGGTTGATTCTCTGAGCTGGGATATTGCCGCGAAGGTCTTTGGCAAAAAGAGACCGGCCGCCGCTTCTGGCGCTCCCGCTCCTCGGGTTGCGGCAATTGCGGCCCCTGCTGCTGCCGCTTCTCCCTACCAGACTGCCAATCCTGAACTTGCCTTTCGGGCTGGTCTTCAGGGTGGTTACGGCGGTAATATCCTGCGGCCTCGGGGGGTAATTACCGGGGCCTTTGGATTTTCAAAGAGTCAGAACTTTCGTTTTGGTCTGGTGGCTATGGATGTTGGCGATGTTGACGGCGATGGTAAATCTGAATTTGTCCTGGCGGCCAAACATGAGATCAGAATATACCGCCGACAGGGCAATCGTTTTCAGAAAATATGGCAGATGTCGACCTCTGAACGTTATGCCATTCACGCCATAACCATGGCTGATCTAAATAAAAACGGCCGGCAGGAAATATACGTCAGTGCCGCAGATGCCAAACGACCCAACTCTTTTATCCTGGAGTGGGATGGTAAGAATTTTGTGAAGCTGGCCGAAAATCAGAGATGGTATATAAGGGCGATTAATATTCCTGGTGAGGGGCGGGTGCTGGCCGGTCAGAAAGGAGGTTTTCAAACTCTGCTTGCTCCCGGCATTTACCGCCTTAAACTAAAAAAGGGCCAGCTTGTCAAGGCCGGTATGGTGCCGGTCAATGGGGTCAATCTTTTCGATTTTTCCATAGCCGACCTGGATGGTGACGGCCGTAACGAGGTGGTGGCTATCAGTCATGGTGATAAAATACTTGTTCTACGTCCCAGCGGTAAGGTTATGTGGGTCAGTGATGATTATTATGGCGGTACCACTACCTATCTCGGTGGTGTCGGGTTTGATGATATAAACAAAGATCTGGAAAATGGTTCCTATGAGCCGCCCAGGATATATGTTCCGGCCCGTATAATTGTTCGTGATGTGAATAATGACGGGCATCCCGATATAATTATTAACAGAAATCTGTCTTCCGCCTCCCGAATCATGGGTAAACTTAAGAGTTATCCCAGCGGTGAAATTTATGCCCTGGCCTGGAACGGCATAGGCCTTACTGAACTTTGGCGTACCAGAAAAATTGACGGCTATATTGCCGATTACCAGCTTGGGCCGATTAAAAAACCAGCCGCCGGCTCTAAGAATAAGAATTCAGCCGGTACGGTTAATCTTTATGTGGGGGTAATTATGCGCAGCGGCGGAATTAATATCTTAAGCGATGCCACCTCCACGGTATTGACTTTCCCGCTTCAGCTCCGAAGTCGTTCCAGCCAGAAGCCGGCTGCTCAGTAAACAAACAAGACATCAGGAAAAGTCATGCTGAGCAGTTACGGCTGCCGGTTCAGGGGGATTTATTGCCCCCGCTGAATAGTTACCGATGGTTTTATGTAATATAAAATTGCCGGCACATAGGCAGTCAATTTGTGTGCCAGAGCAAGCGTTGCCTGGTTGCGGTGGTCTTTGGTTGATTCTTTGTCGCCAGAAGGCTTTTTGTTGCCTGATTTTTTTCGCGTTATTTGCGAAAATCATTCTCTCCTTGAATTGAATGTCGCAAAAATAAGACGACTCCCTTTGGGGGTCGTCAGGTAACAGGTCGGAATCATAATTGTTCACCAGGGATGACGCGCTATGTGGCATTCTTGATCCTTTCGGAATATTTATCTCTGTCCAGAGATATTGAACATACAGCACAAGCAAAAAATGAAAATCTTAATCACAGGGGCTGACGGTCAGTTAGGCTGGGAGTTGCGGCGTGTGGTGCCGGGGGGAGTTGAGCTTACGACCTGTAATTCGGCGGAGCTTGATATTACCAACGGGGGGTTGGTGGATGAGGTTGTAAGCCGCTTGAGCCCGGAGATAATAATTAACGCCGCGGCCTATACGGCGGTGGATAAGGCCGAGAATGAGGCGGAACGAGCCATGGCCGTTAACCGGGACGGGGTGGCGCATTTGGCTGCCGCGGCCGGGGCTGTTGGGGCCGGGGTCATTCATGTCTCGACGGATTTTGTTTTTGACGGCTGTCATTACCGCCCCTATCTGCCCGAGGACACCCCACATCCCACTGGGATTTATGGGGAGAGTAAGCTGGCCGGGGAGCGGATGTTGCTTGAGAAATGCCCGGATGCCGCCATTATACGCACGGCCTGGGTCTATTCAGCCCATGGTAATAATTTTGTCAAAACCATGCTTCGCCTGATGGCCGAGCGTGATGAACTGGGGGTTGTGGCCGATCAGATCGGCAGCCCCACCTGGGCCGCTGGTCTGGCTCAGGCCCTCTGGCAGCTGGCGGCTGAAAAACTGACTGGAATCTATCATTGGACGGATGCCGGAGTGGCTTCCTGGTACGATTTCGCCTGCGCCATCCAGGAAGAGGCGCTGAGGCTGGGCATTCTAAGGCGGGAGGCGGTTATCAGGCCTCTGCGTAGCGAGGATTATCCCACCCTGGCTCGGCGGCCGCCTTATTCGGTATTGGATAAGACCATCCTGTGGGAAAAATTTGGCGTTGCTGCTCCGCACTGGCGGCTTAATCTAAAAAAAATGCTGGCAGAGTTAAAAAATGTCTAAAATACTTGTTACCGGCGGTGCCGGATTTATCGGGGCCAATTTTGTGCATTATTGGCGGGGTGAGTATCCTGCCGATGTGCTGGTGGTTCTGGATGCCCTGACCTATGCCGGTAATCCGGCCAGCCTGGAAGCGGTGAAAGAGCAGGCTGGTTTTCACTTTGTGCATGGCAATATCCTTGATCAGGCACTGGTGGAAGGCCTGCTGCGGGAGCATGAGATTGATACCATTGTCCATTTCGCGGCTGAATCCCATGTCGACCGTTCCATTCATGGCCCGGACGCATTTATTGAGACCAATATTGTCGGCACCCACTCTATGCTGAAGGCCGCGCGGGAGGTATGGCTGGCCGGCAGCGGCCGGGAACATCGTTTCCATCACGTTTCCACTGATGAGGTTTACGGCTCCCTGGGCCCGGCTGATCCACCCTTTACCGAGACCACGGCCTATGCCCCCAATTCGCCCTATTCAGCCAGTAAGGCCTCCTCCGACCATCTGGTTCGTTCCTATCATCATACCTATGGCCTGCAGGTAAGCACCAGTAACTGTTCCAATAATTATGGTCCGTATCAATTCCCGGAGAAGCTGATTCCCTTGATTATTGTTAATATCTTGGCCGGCAAGCCCCTGCCCGTTTATGGTGACGGTCAAAATATCCGTGACTGGCTCTATGTGGATGATCATTGCCGTGGTATTGATCTGATTTTAAAAAAGGGCGAAGTGGGCGGGGTTTATAATATCGGCGGCAATAATGAGTGGACAAATATCGATATAGTAAAACTGGTCTGCGCCCTGATGGATGAATGTTTTGCCCGTGATGAGGCCTTGAATGTCCGCTTTCCGGCTGCTCCTGAGGTAGTGGGCCGTCAGGCGGAGAGCTTAATTACCTATGTTAAGGATCGTCCGGGGCATGACCGTCGCTACGCCATTGACGCCGCCAAGTGCCGCGCGGAGCTGGGCTACGTCCCGCGGGAGTCCTTCGCCACGGGGATTCGCAAGACCATCGCCTGGATGCTGGAGAATGAATCCTGGTGGCGGGCGGTGATGGACGGTAGTTACCGTAACTGGCTGGACAGCCATTATGGCCGGATGAGGAGAGGATAAGGGTCGGCACAACTGTAACCGTTCAGCTGCACCCCATTTTCGTCCGTTTTGTCCACCTCACGTACGGGGTGTACAGACTCGGTGGCCAAAACAAACGAACCTGGAGCACATCTGAACGGTTACAGCTCACAGTTAAGGGCAATTTGTTGCCTTGGCTGAACGGTTACGCACAACTTTATAGTATGTTTGTTTTATATAACATAAACCCCTTGACAGGCGGATAATGTAATGAATATAGTTCACCATGCGGGGTGAATTATGGACTTTAATCAAGATGAAAAGGATTTTTTCCGGGAATTGGGACTGCGGTTGCGGAAGGCCCGGATTGAGAGGCGGGAGACCCAGGAAGATCTGGGGGCCAGGGCCGGTGTATCACGGCAGCTGCTGGCCCGGATGGAGCGGGGGGAATCATCTGTGGCTCTTGGTAAATGGATCAGGGTCAGTGCGGTTCTGGGGCTGTTGGATACCTGGAAACAGGCCCTGGTTATTCCGCCAGACCCATTCGCGGAATACGATAAAAAGCAGCGGCAGTTAACTAAGCTGCGGAAAACACGGGTTCGCAAAAGATGAAGGCCGAGGTAAATCTATACGTCCATGCCCTTTTTACCGACGGCCGGATCGTGTTGGTGGGCCGTTTGTTGTCGCGGAATCTGTATAATCGCGGTAATTATGAGGGCTTTTTCCGTTATGACGAGGCGTATCTTCGGAATCCCCTGGCCTATCCTCTGGATCCGGTGCATCTGCCTTTGGATAACGGTGTGTTTACTGCGGTCAACCGTGAACTTGGCATGCCGGAGGTCTTTGATGATTCTCTGCCCGATGCCTGGGGACGCCATATCCTGGCTCGCAAAGGCGGTCTGGAGCCGCCATACGCTCCGGCTCATCTGCTTCTTGCTCTCGGTGGCAGCGGCCTGGGCCGTTTATTGTTCTCTGAAAGTGAGGTGCCGCCTACGTCGGTTGGCGGCAGTATTGATTTCGCCGATATTGCCAAGGCAATTACTGAGGCGTCGGCCCTGGAGGATTCCATTGCCGTTGATAACGCCGAACTGCGTCATTTACTGGCCTGTGGCAGTTCGGCCGGCGGGGCCAGGCCCAAGGTTCTGACAATTCTTGATGACGATCTGTGGCTGGCCAAATTTACCAGTCGTCAGGATCCGCACCCGGAATTATTTGTGGCCTTAGAGGAGGCCGGGCTTATTCTGGCCCGTAGAGCCGGGTTGGAAGTACCTGAAATAAGGCGGGAGAGGGCGGCCGGTCGGGATATTCTCCTTATCCGTCGTTTTGACGTAACGCCGACGAAGGGCCGGAACGCCCTGGTGAGTTTCAGAACCCTTATTGGGGTGGAGGATCATTACAGCGTCTCATATGCCGACTTGGCCGGGATTGTCAGCCGTTTCTCTCATCGCCCCAAGGATGATCTTGAGGGGCTTTATCGACAGATGATTGTCAATATTGCCCTGGTTAACACCGATGATCATCTGCAGAATTTTGCCATGCTCCATACCAGGCAAGGCTGGCGTCTGTCGCCGGCCTATGATATTGTGCCCAATATATATCAGGGGGAGCAGATTCTACTGGTCAATGGTAAGCATCAGGCCCTGAATCGTGATGATATTTTGCGGGAAGGGAGAAAATTTGGTCTCTCTAAGCAGCGCTGCGGCAGGATTCTAACCGAGGTGGCGGCCCGGCTGGCCACCTGGCCGGAGGTTTTTACCGCCTGCCGGGTGCCGGAGGAACACACGGGAAATCTGCGGCTCAGTATCACCCGGCGTCTGAAAATGCTGCATAACTGCCAATAAAAAATATGAAATTAATTGTCCAGATTCCCTGCCTCAATGAGGAACATTCTCTGCCCCAGACGGTGCGGGACATTCCCCGCCGGATTGACGGTATTGACGAGGTGGAAATCCTTATTGTTGATGACGGCAGCACCGACCGTACCATTGAGACCGCCCGTCAGATAGGTGTGGATCACATAGTTGTCCATATCAATAATAAAGGGCTGGCGGCGGCTTTCCGCACCGGTCTTGATGCCTGTCTGCGGCTTGGCGCTGATATAATCGTTAACACGGATGGTGATAATCAGTACAAGGGGCAGGATATTCCCAAACTGGTGGCCCCTATTCTGGCGGGCCGGGCTGAAATCGTGGTAGGTGACCGTCAGACCGATAATATCCCTCATTTTGAGCTTCACAAGAAAATTCTGCAGAAATTCGGCAGCACCATTGTCCGGGTGTTATCCGGGACTGATCTGCCAGACGCGGTGAGCGGCTTTCGGGCCTTCAGCCGTGATGCAGCCATGCAGCTGAATATTCTGACCCATTACTCTTATACGGTTGAAACTATTCTACAGGCCGGCAAAAGGACGATGGCCATATCAAGTGTTCATGTGGGTACCAATCCCAAAACCCGTGAATCTCGATTGATTAAGAGTACTCCCGGTTTCGTTGTTAATCAGCTCAATACCATGGCTCGCATGTATGCCATGCATCAGCCGCTTAGGTATTTTTTTGTGATCAGCGTCATTATTATGCTCACCGGCGCTGTGCCCATGGTGCGTTTTTTCAGCTTTTATTTTCGGGGGCTGGGGGATGGTCATATTCAGTCCCTGATCCTGGGCAGTTCGTTGCTGGTCATTGGCTTTCAGGTTCTGGTACTTGGTTTTTTAGGTGATGTTATTTCCTTTAATCGGCGTTTAATTGAAGATACCTTAAACCGGGTAAAGAAAATTGAGATTGATTATCTTGAAAAGCTAAAAAAGTCAGATAGTTCATCACGATGAAGGGGGCATGTTTTAACTCCGGCCCCTAATCAAAACGCATGAAATCATAGACGTCCCCCTAATGAGGCAATGAAAAATAATACGCGCAATCCCCTGGAAATATATAAAATTCTTCCTAAGACTAATTGCGGCAAGTGTTTGCTGCCCTCTTGTCTGGCTTTTGCCGCGGCGGTGATTGAGGGTCGAAAAAAGTTGCGGGACTGTCCCGAACTTGAGCCTGCCCTGGGCGGGGAACTGGCTGCTGATATTCCCAGTTCCGCGGCCTCGGAGTTCGAGCAGGCGGAATTCATGGATAAATTGCAGAGCAGGATTTCTTTGGCCGATTTCCAGGCTCTGGCACCAGTGATCGGGGCCGTCGCTAAAGATGACTGCCTGATTGTTAATTCTCTGGGCAAGGATTTCAGGGTGAGCCGCCAGGGCACATTAGTCTCTGAGTGCCATATCAACCCCTGGGTGCAGGCTCCGCTCCTCTCTTATATCACTAACAAAAGACATGCCGAGATAACCGGGAGATGGATATCCCTGCGGGAGATAAAGGGCGGTATTGACTGGCAGGGCCTGTTTACGAGCCGCTGTGAGACGCCGCTGCGTAAATTGGCGGATGACAACCCCCATCTCTTAGAGGATATAATCGAACTTTTTGCCGGTCGGGAAGTTGAATGGTATCAGGCTGATATTGCCCTGATTCTTCATCCCCTGCCCAAGGTTCCTATCCTTATCTGCTACCAGTCCCCGGAAGATGACCTGGAATCGTTATTGACCATATTCTTTGACGAATGCTGCGCGGTGAATCTCCAGATTAAATCCATTTTCACCCTTTGCGCCGGTCTGGTGATGATGTTCACTAAAATAGCGGAACACCACCTGTAGCCGGTCTTAATGCCCTTGTCTTGCCGGATGGACTTTGTTAAGTTACAAAACGGTGTGGTTTGTGATGCTGTAAGCATAGAAAAGATAAAAAATGAAAGGAATATAAGATGGCGGAAGAGGCGAATAAAATTATCTATTCCATGATGCGGGTCAGTAAGTATTATGACCAGAAACCTGTTTTGAAGGATATATCCCTGTCCTATTTTTATGGGGCCAAAATCGGGGTGTTGGGGCTGAACGGCTCGGGTAAAAGTTCGCTGCTCCGGATTCTGGCCGGGGTGGATAAGGATTTTAATGGCGAGATAAGTCTGTCCGCTGATTACAGCATCGGTTATCTGGCTCAGGAACCGGAATTAGAGTCAGAACACACGGTGCGTCAGGCCGTGGAAGAAGGGGTACGGGAGACGGTTGATCTTCTCGCCGAGTTTAATCGGATCAATGATAAATTTGCCGAGCCCATGAACGATGATGAGATGAACGATCTCATTGAGCGCCAGGGCCAAGTGCAGGAAAAGCTCGATCACCTGAATGCCTGGGAGCTTGATTCGCGGCTGGAAATGGCCATGGACGCCCTGCGCTGCCCGCCGCCGGATGCTATTATCAAGGTCTTGTCCGGTGGTGAGAAACGGCGGGTGGCTCTCTGCCGTCTGCTCCTGCAGGAACCGGATATTTTACTCTTGGATGAACCAACAAATCATCTCGATGCCGAGACCGTTGCCTGGCTGGAGCATCATCTTCAGCAGTATAAGGGGACGGTAATTGCCGTTACCCATGACCGCTATTTTCTCGATAATGTCGCGGGCTGGATTCTGGAACTGGATCGGGGCCGCGGCATTCCCTGGAAGGGGAATTATTCATCCTGGCTGGCACAGAAGCAAAAGCGTTTGAGCCAGGAGGAGAAGCATGAGTCGAGCCGCCAGAAGACCCTGGCCAGGGAACTGGAGTGGATTAAGATGAGCCCCAAAGGGCGGCATGCCAAGGCCAAAGCCAGGATTAAATCCTATGAAGATTTATTGAGTCAGGGGCGGCAGGAACGTCTTGAGGATGTGGAGATATTTATTCCGCCCGGCCCCCGGCTTGGCAGGCTGGTTATAGAGGCTGAACACGTCAGTAAGGCCTTTGGTGATAAACTGCTGCTGGCTGACTTGAATTTTTCTCTGCCCGCCGGCGGTATTGTCGGGGTTATCGGGCCCAACGGGGCGGGTAAGAGTACCCTGTTCAAGATGATCTGCGGCGTGGAGAAACCGGATTCCGGGACAATCAGGCTGGGTGAGACGGTTAAACTGTCCTATGTGGATCAAAGCCGGGATAATCTTGATCCGGAAAAGTCCATCTGGGAGGTTATTTCCGGCGGCCTGGATACTATAATTCTCGGAGATCGGGAGGTTAATTCCAGGGCCTATGTGGGACGGTTTAATTTTTCCGGCCGGGCGCAACAGCAGAAGGTGGGGCTGATGTCCGGCGGTCAGCGTAACCGGGTGCATCTCGCCTGCATGTTGAAGGAGGGCGGTAATGTTCTGCTCCTTGATGAGCCCACCAATGATTTAGATATTAATACCCTGCGAGCCCTGGAAGAGGCCCTGGAAAATTTTGCCGGCTGTGCCGTGGTTATCAGTCATGACCGCTGGTTTCTTGATCGTATCGCGACGCACATCCTGGCCTTTGAAGGTGATAGTGAGGTGGTGTGGTTTGATGGTAATTATTCGGAATATGAGGCCGATTATAAACGGCGTTACGGGGTGGATGCCAGCCAGCCGCACCGGATTAAATATCGCCGCCTCACCAGGTAAGGGGGGCGGCGGTATCAGCGGGAATGGCGCTGCCTGTCTGATTTGCGGTTTCCTCCTCTTCTGCCATATAGAGGGCGACGGTCTCTAAGAGATCCGGTCGGCCATGCTGGAGGCCGTTGATGGTTAACCAGAGATAAGGGTCACGATCATACCAGCGCTGGCGGGAATTATCCAAGGGGAACTCAAGGATAAATTTTTCTAAAAGATCAGGGCTGTGGCGGCGGATAATGGCCATTATCCCCTGCAGCAAAGTGTCCCGGCGTTTACTGTCCATGTCTTTCATTGCGTCTATATGGCGTCCCAGCTTCTCATATTTGTCATACCAGCGCATCTTCTATACCTCATCTTTTTGTGCTTATATCCAGGGTATTCGGCCAGACCCCAAGAAAAAAGTTATTGCCGGCCTGATCTTGATTTTAGCATAATTTTGCGCTGCATTGGGCATGAAAATTTTAATTTTATCGGCAGGAGAGTAATTTTTTTGGGATGGAATGGACTTTCAGGAGTTGAGCTGCAACCACTTAAAGGTATATTTTTTAATAAATTCAGCCGGATTATAGGACATTTTGGCCTTGCGCAGACCCTCGTTGCCGAGATCCTGCTCTCTGTTCACAAAAACAAATTCCGGGTTAGCGGCTAAAAACATCTGGTTGATGGCCTGATATATGCCTTTATAGCCTCCCATGCCCTTTTCAAAATGGACAACCAAGGTGTCTGGACGAATAATCTCGGCGACGATAAAGGCCGCGACATCAAATTCATTTACCATGATTACGCCGCCCAGGAGATTGGGCAGGGCGGCGTAATTATGGAGAACCTTGCTGATTACCCTGTCCTCGGCCGCCAGACCGGCTGAGGCCTCACAATTACGCCATGTGCACCAGTTTAACTGCATCTTTAGAACCTGGTCGACAAAGGGTTGTTCCATGGGGATATAATGCCAGTCGTGTTTACTTTTAAACTGGTTCAGCAGATTCTTCTTTTTATGGAATTTTCTGCCCTTTAGAGTGATTAATTCGCTGGTATCATAGATATAATCCCAATGATCTCTCGCCTCTTCCCCGGTTATAATGTGGGCTGCCTGACTCTGCCAGAGCCCGGCCAGTTTTTCCGGAACCCGGATAATGGGCAGCTTTTCGGTAAGTTCCAACAGCCGGGGCTGCCAGTCAACGGCTTCCCAGTTCCCCACCGGCGCCCAATAGGCGGGATAGGGCAGACTCTGGCGCAGCCAGACCAGATCATTATCCCAGGCCCAGGTCAGTCCGTATTCCTGGGCCCAGGCCCATATATTTACAAAGCTGTAGTCCGAGGCGGCCTGAGATGCGGCATCTAAATGGTGCCGGTATTCCGGCATTGAATCATGGGTTATGGCGGTGAAATTGTCAGGACTTATCAAAATATGGTGTTGTCAGGTAAATAGTAAAGGGGGTTGAGGCGCTTAATTAGTAACTGTTCAGGAAAGCGTAGACTCCGAGATGGAGTGCAGCTGAATGGTTACACCGACAGACTATCATAAATTATATGGTATTTCCAGTATCATATGGTCTGGAGGGCAGCGTGTTTCTTGCAGGTGACGGTCAGGATTCGCTGAGCGGCCATGGTCGTTACCGGCAGTGCTTATTGCTTTTAAGTGAGGTTGACTTTATAGCGACAGCCCGCTAAAAACAAAGTGAGAAAAAATAAAGTGCAATGGTCAGGAGTAAATTATGCGGGTTCCCCACTCAAGTATTCAGCCCCGTCTACATAGAGGCGAGCAGTTTGTCTTCTTGCTGCTCTTTGTCTGCTTTGGAATTAAAACCGCCTGGCTGGCGGTTAATATCGGCCGGGGAGTATTTCCCGATGAATCAACCTGGTTCGGTATCAGCCGCCTGTTCTCCGCTAACCTTCTGCCGCCCTCCGATTCCGCGGCCTCATATCATCTTGGTCTTATTACCCATATACCTGATCTCTATTTTTGGCTCATGGGGCGGCTTCTGCACCTAAATGTCTTTCCCCTTACGGATCTTATATTTTTGCGCCTTGTCAATGTTGCTCTTGGTCTGACAGCCATTTTTTTTGCCTGGCGGCTGATAACTCTGCTTGTGGACAGTTCGGCGGTGCGTCTGCTCTTTATGGTAATGATGACCAGCACCATGATGCTGACCTTTATCTATGGGGCGGTGAATTATGATAACCTTTCCACCCTGCTGGCTGTTACTTCCCTTTATTATCTGAGCCGTTTTTTTAGAGAGCATGGTTATAACGACCTTATTGGCTGGGCGGTTCTCACCCTGGCCGGAACCATGACCAAAAATGTCTTTCTTCCCTATGCCGCGGCCATGGTAATTATATTGGCGGCTCGGGAGTGGAAAACTCTTTTCGCGGTCATTGCGGGCGGTCTGCGCGCCCATTCCTGGCTTAACTGGCTTAAACTGCTGGCACTCTTGACCCTGCTGGCCTTGAACCTCAACCTTTATCTCGGCAATCTGCTGCGTTTCGGCCAATTACTGCCGACCATGAATATGGTTTTGCCCCTGAATGCCTGTCTGCAAAATCGTTTGTTTACCAGAGGGTATGTGGTGCGGGAATTCAAAAATGGCCGTCTGGACTGGCTTGCTGCCCAACGTCTTGCCCTGGGGATAAGGAATCCTGCCGACCGGGCCGATGCCCTGAATATGCTCCTTGAGGCCCGGCGGGCCGGGAATGCCCAGCCATCGGCTCCCATGAGCCGGCTCTCTTACAGTCGTTCCTGGCTCAGGTATATGTTTGCCCGCACCTATGGTGTCGCCGCTCAGCTTTCCATGTATAAAAAACCAGGTCTCATCAGGCTGTACTATGCCTTTTTTATTCTGGCTGCGGCCCTGTTCTGTTGGCGGTGGCGGCCGGGCGTTCCCCCTGGTCTTGGGCCGCCGCTCTTTATCACCCTGTTTTATATCACCATCCTGATGCAGATGGTGAATTATGGTATCTACAGCCAGACGGGAATGGTGGGCCTGGCCATTACCGGCCGTTATATCTTCCCGGTTCTGGCCCCATTATATATAATTCTCGCTCATGGCCTGTTGTACCGGATGCCCCGCTGGTGGCAGTGGACGGCGGGCGGAGCGGCGGCTCTGCTTTTTATCTATGGTGATTTTCCCTGGTTTCTGCAGCATCTAACTCCGCTTTGGCTTGGATGATTATGTTATCTGATTTTAAGAGAGCAAATAATAAATTCGCTGACTGGCCGGCCTGGCTTGGTCTCCTGCTGATTATACTGGCCACTGTCTGGCTGCGCTGGCATTTGCTTGGCGTGGCTCTGGAGCGTGATGAAGGGGAGTATGCCTACGGCGGTCAGCTTTTACTGCAGGGAATTCCACCTTATACCCTGCTCTATAATATGAAGCTGCCGGGTATTTATGTACTCTATGCCCTGCTGATTAAGCTGCTGGGGGCCAGTCCCTGGGGGATTCATGCTGGACTGCTCATGGTCAATATCATTAACAGCATCCTTATTTTTCTCATTGGCCGCCGGCAGGCCGGAGCCCTGGCCGGGGTGGCCGCGGCGGGTGTATTCGCTGTTTTGAGTATGGGGCAGCCGGTGCAGGGGGTGTTCGCCAACGCTGAACATTTTGTGATTATGGCGTCTCTAAGCGGGGTCTTGTTGCTGCTTATGGCCCTTGACAGTCAGGCGCTGTGGGGGATGGCGGCGGCGGGATTTATGTTTGGCTGCGCCTTTATTATTAAACAGCACGGTCTATTTTTTATTCTCTGGGGTGCTGGTTACGGATTGGGCCGCTGTCTGCTGGCCAGGCGGCCGGGGGATCGTCCATGGGCCTGGGCCTTATCCTTCAGCCTGGGAGTGTTTCTGCCCTATATCATCACCTGCCTGTGGCTTTATGAGGCCGGGGTATTCTCTAAATTCTGGTTTTGGACCATAGAATATGCCAGTCGTTACAGTGAGATGCTTTCATGGGCTGATGCCTGGCGCTTTTTAAGCGGCCGGCTGGGTGATATTATCAGCGCCTCTCCACTCCTCTGGTTGAGTTCCGGAGCTGGATTTATTATTCTTGTTTGGCGTTATCGGGGCTCAGAGCTGTTTTGGTTTCTCTCTTCCTTTACTGTTTTCTCGGCCATGGCGGTGGCCATGGGCGGTTATTTCCGGCCCCATTATTTTATTTTTATTCTGCCGGCAGTCGCTCTTCTGGCGGGCTTGCCTTTTCTGTTTTTAAGCGGGATAATGGCTAACCGCGGCAGGATTATGCGCTACGGCCTGCCCGTAGCTTTGCTCATTGTGTTTATAGGGGCCAGTCTCTATAATCAGCGTCATTTTCTGTGGGAGAGCACGCCGGAGGCGGTGGTACGGGAGACATACTGGCCCAATCCCTTTGTCGAGTCCCTCGCTGTTGGTAACTATCTAAGAACCCACGCCAAAAAGAATGACCGGCTTATGGTATTCGGCTCGGAGCCGCAGTTGTATTTTTACAGTGGTCTCAAATCGGCCAGCGGCTACATTTATATGTATCCGCTCATGGAAAATCAGCCTTTTGCCCGGACGATGCAGCGTGAGCTTATAAAGGAGGTGGAGCTGGCCAAGCCGCAATATCTGGTTATGGTCAATATTTCCTATTCATGGCTCCGGCGTCGAACATCTAACCCCTTGATATTTAATTGGCTTCCTGGTTATCTTAAGAAATATAAACGGGTGGGTATGGTGGAGATTTATCAGAATCAGAGCCGGTATTCATGGCAGCCCACGGTAGTTTGGCCGCCGTCCTCGCCATACTGGATAGAGATAATGCGCCGTAAATCAGACCGATAAGAGGAGGTTGACGGTCACCTCCGGCTGCTCAGGCACAACAAAATCAGTTCTATTTTGTGATATTATGGTGTATTTTCACCGTAACTTACGGTTATACAAGTTTAGGGGGGTGCCCCTACTGAATAGTTAGTCCCAAAAAATTATGTACTATATATTCTTAATAATAAGCCTTTGCCTGTCCACATCATGCTTGGCGGCAGGTCAGGCGGCCCCGGCCGGTAAATGCCTCAAGGGCGATTGTCGTAACGGCCGGGGTATGCTTCTCATGCCAAATGGTGATCGCTATATTGGTTCCTTCAGCAAGGGACTTGCCAATGGTTCGGGAATTGTTATCCTGAAAACGGGAATCACCATTCAGGGCGTTTTTCTTAAAGGGATCAGTATGGGGCATGGCGTTAAGACCTGGCCGGATGGCAGTAGATACGAAGGTCAGTTTTATAATTTTCTGGCCAATGGTCAGGGAACTAAAAAGCTCCGCAATGGCTCATACTGGAAGGGGCTGTGGCGTAACGGGGTGTTTTACCGCGGCCACGGTCTGTTGATAGAGCCCTCTAAGCGTCGTTATGAGGGGAATTACAAACACGCCTTGTTTAATGGCAAGGGTACCCTTGTGCAGCCCAATGGTGATAAATACGTGGGTAAATTTAAGGACGGCAAATATAATGGGACAGGTAAGCTGATTATGGCTGACGGCCGGATCTATGTGGGCAAATTTAAGGATGGGCGCTATTCGGGGATCGGTAAACTCGCCTTTCCCAACGGTACCTGGTACGAAGGGGACTTTAAAAACGGTAAATATGAAGGCAGCGGCCAATTAACTAATATAGACGGCAGCAAATATAAGGGCGATTTCAAGGCCGGCCGGATCACCGGACACGGTGTTTTGAAGATGAATAACGGCGCGGAGTATCGGGGCATGTTTGTGGATGGTAAATTTCAGGGACACGGCCTTCTTACCGCTAAAAATGGTAAGCGTCTTGAGGGCGATTTTGTGGGAGG
The DNA here is from genome assembly GCA_011330685.1 of Desulfobacterales bacterium. Classification (GTDB taxonomy): domain Bacteria; phylum Desulfobacterota; class Desulfobulbia; order Desulfobulbales; family VMSU01; genus JAADIV01. The sequence goes on along the minus strand of DRPV01000292.1, from coordinate 33,250 downwards.
GGTGTTTGTTGAATTCTCCGATCACAAAGCCCCGCGGAGACTCGCCCCCACCGCTTTCACTTTTGCGGTTGAAGAACGTTTGAAACCAGCCGCTGCCGGGGCACGAGTTGTAAAAAAGAAAGAAAAATGAGACTTATATTACTTTTATTTACTACTGTTTTATGCCTTGCGGCGCCGGGGATTTCCCCGGCCGCCCCGGCAGGGGAAAGTGCTACCTCTTCTTCGTTGACCCTGCCTCGCAGCGGCCAGTTGAGCTGTTACGGTACCAAAGGCACCTTTGTGGAATGTAAAGGCTCCGGGCAGGATGGAGAGCAGCAGCGCGGGGTGGTGTGGCCGAGTCCACGGTTCAAAATTAAGGCCGACGGCACCTTTATCGATAAATTAACCGGGCTTATATGGCTGGCTGATGGTAAGTGCCTGAACTCCCATTCCTGGCTAGGGGCAAAGAAAAAACTTACGGCCTTAAACGGTGGCTTATTAAAGGCATGTTCGGGCTATAGAGGTACTTATAAGGACTGGCGTCTGGCCACTGTTCAGGAGTTGGCCGGCCTTCTTGATTCCGGCATCAAGGTGCCGGCTGATTATCTTAAAAGCCGGGGTGTTAAAATGTTTGCCGGCCCTTACTGGAGTGCCACCTCTTACCGGAATCCCTTAGACGCCTGGCTGGTTGATTTCAGTAATGGCAAAATAGTATTTGCGAGTAAGATCAAAAAATCATTCGTTTTACCGGTTCGCGGGGGGCGGCCGGCAGTTAAGAGCGCGGCGGTCGCCGGCTCCAAGTCGCGCACCAGGTTCGTGAATAATCATGATGGCACAGTTTCTGATATCAGCAGCGGCCTCATGTGGCTGCGTGATACTCAATGTCTGCGCGGATTGAACTGGTCCGGTGCCTTGAAGGCGGCGGGCGGTTTCTCGGTAAAGGCCAAAGCCCAATGCCAGGGTTATAACGGTAATTATCGGGGCTGGTTATTGCCTGACCGGGTGGAATTGATGAGTCTGGTGAATTTTCAGACTGATTTTCCTGCCGCCTTCAAAGCGGTGTTTGCTGATACCCCCTCCGGTGATTATTGGACATCCACCACGGCAGTTGCCAGTCCCCGTGAGGCTTACACCATTAACTTTGACACCGGTGCCCTGGTCAGCCAGGCGAAGGACAGGCCCTTGGGGGCCATACTGGTTAGGAGGATAAGCCAAACCCCGCTGCCCGTTAGAATCACCACCATGAAGGCCAGGACGGCGAATAATCAGCGAGCCTATACCCTTACTTTGGCCCCGAAGTTCAGTGATGATATTGCCTGGCCCCCTTATCCACGTTTTATGAGTAATGGAGATGGAACCAGCATGGATCGTCTTACCGGTATTACATGGCTCAGCGATGGTAATTGCTTTGGCAGGCAGTCGTGGCCGGAATCATTCAAGGTTATTAAAAAATTCAATCATAAACCTGCCGCCGATAAGTGCGCGGGGTATGACGGTACCTTCAGTGACTGGCAGCTGCCGACTATTGAGGATTTAGAGACTCTGGTTAATCCCGCCGTGCGGAACAGCGCTGACTGGCTGAATACCCAGGGGGTGAAAAATGTTCAGGGCGGCGGCGATTATTGGTCGGCAACTGAAACCAGTATAAATATGTATTACGCCCATGTTATAACCTTTGGCCCTTATCCAAAAACAGTTAAGGACTTTCCCAAGTCCATGAAGTTTTTCATCTGGCCCAGGCGGGCAAGCAGGAAAAATACCAACCGGAAACCGTTGCTCACCCTGACGATTAACGCCCTTAGCGGCGCTCTGCGTTTAAGCCAGGGGACACCGCTGTCTATGGTGGTTTTTCTCCACACCTTCGGCCTCATGTCTCCGGCTGATTTTTGGTTCTGGTACGATACGCCCGATGGCCATAAACTTTGGCTGTCAAAGGCCAGGGGCTGGAGTCAAAACAAAATCCCGGTTTACCATGGGCCGTTGTTTAATTTGCGGCATTATGAAATATATCGCAGTGCGCCCAACCATCTAACTCCAGGACGTTATGTCTTCCATTTCGTGGTGGATGCCGCGGCCAACGGGATTCTTGATAAGGATAGATTCGAGGCCAAAGCCGTGGTAACCATTACGGCAAAAGGGATACTTAAGCAAAAGGGCACAGGGACAGTCCGGCCCTTGGTTCACTGATGGTTATTGTTTTTTTATAGCTGGTAATAACTCCCCTGTTTCAACCATTTTGCCATATTAAGAGCCAGGGTACGGTTATTGCCTGTCAGGAAGCGGTTTTGGAAGATGGCGTCATCGGCAAAGATAATGAAGTGGCCGTGTCCCAGTTGGCCGGTGACAATCTCGCTGAAGGCCTGAACCGCGTCCCCCGCGTCAAGTTTTTGGTCATGATTAAGGTCAACCCAGGCCTTTTGACTGGTGCGGGCGATGACATTGGCCGCCAGGCGGGTGTTCAAAGCCCAGGCTCCATAAAGATTAATTCGGGACAGCCCCTTGGTCAGCGGGTGGGGAGCCAGATCCGTCAGGTAGAAGTTGGTAGTGCCTGGCGGTTCAAGCAAATTAGTTCTTTCGTGGACAATATTACTGGATACCGCCACGCCAAGTGCCGTCAGCAGCCCGGCTGTCGGCGAGGCAATATGAAGCATTACCACCAGCTGGCCGCCTTTGTTTATAAAATTTTTGATGGCGGCTATTTCCATCCGGCTGTAGGGCTGAAAGGGGCCGGATATGATCAGAGTGGATATCCGGCTTAATAATTCAGTAGTCAACGGCTTGTCAGATGATTTGACAATAAAGCCCTGACCCTTAAATATTGCCGCTAAATTCGAGAGATCAAGGGCCTTATTCTGCTCGATCAAAAAATGTTGTTTATGGCCCTCGTCGAAGAGCAGAACCGGGGCCGCCGGTTTGGCGCTGAAAGCGGCATGGGGGAAAAGGATTGCGAGTAAGATAATTAGTGTTTGCAGCATGTTAGTTCTCCTCTAAGGGTAAGCGATCAATTAACCACACTCAAGTTCATGTAACCCCTTAACTGTAAGCGTTTCAGGAGCGCTTACCTCTAAGGCGGGGTGAAGGGCGGCGGTCAGCTTATGGGCAGGGAGATGGTAAATGTGGTGCCCTGTGCCGAGGTCTCTGTTACCTCAATATTCCCCCGGTGTTTTTTCATAATTCCATAACTGACCGAGAGCCCTAATCCGGTACCCTCCACCGCTGGTTTGGTAGAAAAAAATGGCTCAAATATATGTATGAGGTCGTTCTCCTTAATGCCCTTGCCGGTATCTTTAATATGCAGGAGGGCCATATTGCCGATAACTTCCGTTGAGATACTGATAATACCCTGGCCGGGATAAATTGCTTCCTGGGCGTTGTTCAGGCAGTTTAAGATAACCTGCTTGATTTGATCTACAACAGCTACAACCCGGGGCATTTGAGTTTGATAATCTTTCTTAACAAGGATTTTGTTTTCTTTAAAGCTTTTTTTACAGAAAAGCAGCATATCATCGATGGCCTTATGAATATCCATGGGTGAGGCCGCGCCGCTGGTCGGACGGTTAAAGTTTTGCAGATTGCTGATTAAGTCCTTAACCCGCTGGCATTCCTCAATGGCCAGGTCTAACATCTCGGAGTCATCTTGATCCATAATGGCGGTTTTATGCAGTCCGATGAGGAAATTTCTGATCCCTATAATGGGGTTGCCGAATTCATGGGCGATGGAGGCGGCCAGCTTGCCGACAGCGCTTAGCTTTTCGGCGTGAAGTAACTGCTCATAGGTTTTCTGGAGCTGCGTGGTGCGCTCTTTGACCCTTTTCTCCAAGATATCCTGATAGAGCAGGAACTTTTCTTCCATCTCTTTGCGGTCGGTGATGTCTTGCAGGGTTTCAACTGCCCCGATTATTTCCCCGGCCCGATTAATGAGGGGCGCGGCGGTAAAAAAAAGCCATTTATGCTCTCCCTGCCACTCAAAACGATCCTCCACCTCATAGGAGTCTTTAAGCAGAACTGAGCGCCGGTATTTATGGTCATAAAAACGTTTTATTTCCCGCTCCGGGGCCTTTTCGAGAACTAAATCAGCCATGGTGGGCCGTTTATGGGAGTAAAAGGCCCGCCACTGGACATCACGGCCGATTACCTCTTCATAGGCGAGCCCCGTTAAACGGGCCAGTGCCTTGTTCCAGTGAGTAATTCGATGATTTTTGTCAAGCACGAAGGTGGGGATGGAGTTACCGTCAATAATCTGGCTCAGACGCTCTTTGCTCTCTGACAGCTTTTCCTGGGCAATCTTTCTCTCCGATATTTCGCGGGCCAGGATAATGTTGGTCTCTATCTGATCCGCCCCGTCAATAAATTGATTTTCCAGGGCCTGGTATGAATCACGCAACTCATTTAGCTGGCTCTGTAACGGGGTGATATCCCTGACCAGTAATGACCAGCCGGCCTCATCATCCGCGGGGGATGAGGCAAATGATAATTGCCAGTATCTTACCTTGTCGTCTTGAATTAACGAGATAATATTATCCTCGCCGGTCGGCTGGCCGATATAGAGCCGCCATAGTTCACGGTAGCGGCTGGGAAGCAGGTCAAAAATGTTGCCCCCAACAAATAAATCATCAGTGCTCAAGGACTTGAAAAAAATCTTGAAGGCCGGATTGAAGAAGACTATTTCGCCTGATAAATCACAGCACAAGGTGCCTTCCGGGCGCAGGGAGAAAATAGTGTCGAGTGTTAAACTTTTCATACTTTTTGGTAACCTTTATGCCCGATTATTCAGGCATTGCAGATAGCGTAGACTTCGGATAGCGTAGACTTCGGATAGCGTAGACTTCGGATAGCGCAGACTTCGAACAATGAAAACAGAATAGAATAGTCCGCAGTCCTTAGTTTTAACCGCCGCAGGCGCTAACTATACTGATTTCTGTCTTCTGACCTCTGAATATCGACAAAAATATGGGAGGCGTCAAGCCTTTTATCCAAAGGCCCTCAGCTGCGGTCAAAGGCAATTAAAATATGGGGCCGGCGGCCGGAAAAAATCATTTGCTTATCTCTCTTAGTTTGAGTAATTTATTGATTTCCGTAACTATTCAATAGGGGCAAAAAATCCCCCTAAACTCGCAACCGTAACTGCTCAAGAAAGCGCAGACTCCAAGATGGGGTGCAGCTGAACAGTTACTGATTTCCTAAAAAAATTTATCCAGAGTGGCCATATATGCAAGACCTAAGCCTTATCAAGATGTTCATCAATGCCGGGCCCACGGTAAAATTTGTTATGCTGCTGCTTTTAAGTTTTTCCATCGGCTCCTGGTATATTATCTTTAATAAACTCATTCTTTACAAAAAGGTACGGCAGGATTCAGCCCTCTTCCTGGAGCGCTTCTGGCAATGCAAAAACCTGAGCGATGCCATTGGCCCGGCCGAAGAAACGCCATTGAGCCCGGAGGCCAATATCTTTATCAGCGGCTATAATGAGTTGCAGAAATTAAATAAAAAACGGCCCATGGTCGGCGGCGGTAACGATACCCTCGATATGCGGCTGGCCGGGATGGATAACCTTAAACGGGCCGTTAACCGAGCGGCGGCCGGGGAGATGGAGAATCTGGCCCGTACCCTTAATTTTCTTGCTACCACCGGCAGCGCGACTCCCTTTATTGGTCTGTTCGGCACGGTTTGGGGGATAATGAGTTCCTTTCACGGCATCGGCCTGCGGGGTTCCGCCTCGCTGGCCGTGGTGGCTCCCGGTATTTCTGAGGCCCTGGTAGCCACCGCCGCCGGTTTGGCAGTGGCCATTCCGGCGGTAATATTTTTTAATAATTTTGCCAGCCGGTTGAACTATTTTGAAAATGACATGGATCGTTTTACAACCGATTTTTTAAATCTCATTGAACGTGATGTTATTGGCCGTTTGGCTGAATAAACGCTTAGACCTCGGGGGGTGGATCGCCTTCCGGGGTGTGGTTTGTGATCGTTGTAACTATTCAGTAGGGGCAATAAAATCCCCTAAACTCGCAACCGTAACTGCTCAGGAAAGCGAAGACTCCGGATGTGCCCCAGCTCGGAGTCTTCGCTTACCTCGTTCGTTTCGACCTCCGAAGCGTACTTTTTGTACGTGAGGAGGGCGAAACGGACGAAGATGGGGTGCAGCTGAACAGTTACTGATCGTTTGCGAATAAGTGGGTGGAATGTGCTGAATTTTAAAAATCAGGGCGGCATAAATAAATGAGACGAGGTAGACAGCGGCGTATGATGTCGGAGATAAATGTCACGCCGATGGTGGATGTCATGCTGGTACTTCTGGTTATCTTTATGGTGACAGCGCCCATGATGACCCAGGGCGTTGATGTGGATCTGCCCAAGACAACCTCCAGGGCTCTGCGCCAGAAAGAAAGGCCAATCGTTATCAGTATTAATAAACGAGGTGATATCTTCCTGAACCGGGTCAGGGGCAGCGAGAAAATTCTGCGCCGGCAATTGCAGAAACTGGCTTTAAACGATGGCACTAAGCGGCCGGTCTATCTCAAGGCTGACCGCCGGGTGCAATATGGTGTAGTGGCGGCGGTTATGGCCGATATAAAGGCCGCCGGCTTCAATAAACTGGGGATGGTGACCAAGCCCAGAGAAAGACGCTGATATATCCGGGCCCTCATGACTGAATTTTTTAGCTTAGCAGGGAACGGGACTCAGGCCCCGTACTGGAAGATGCCGCTGGTCTTAACAGCGCTCCTGCATCTTGCCGTTTTTCTGCTCTTGATTATGCCGCCTTCATTCTTGCGGCCCCGGCATAATTTTCAGGAAATTCAGACCATTAACCTCTTCACTGCCGTTGAACTTAAGGCAAGGCTCAAGCCGCCCCGCCGTCATACAGCGCCGCCCAGGGTAAGCCGTCCTTCCAGGCCCCGGCGCCAGGCGCCGCCTCCGCCGGTGAAGGAGGTTAAATCAATTAATATTGACCAGCCGCCGTCTCTGGTTCCGGCCAAACCTGCCAAGGTGGTATCCTTGAGGCCCCGCAAACTCAAGAAGAGGGTTCCGCCGTTAGTTAAGCATGAAAAAATTAACGACGAGCTGTTACGCCGTGGTCTGGCGGGCATAAGAGCCCGGCTTAAGGCGAAACAGGAGGCCCGGCAGGTAAAAAGTGCTTTGGCTGAACTTGTGAAGAACCTGCAGGCCGCGAAACCTGCCCCGGCCCCGCCTAAAAACAAACCTGTTGCACCTGCCGCGCCTGATACGGCCAAAGGGGTTTCGGCCGGGAGTCAATCTAACCAGGCGGCCCGCAACGCTGCCGAGGCCGCCGGCTTTAAACTGGCCCTGCGGCGTTATTATATGCTTATTTCATTGCGGATACACGAGCATTGGTCATTGCCGAAGACTCATAGCTGGGATAAATCCTTAGAGGCGGTTGTTGTTATTAATATCCGCCGGGATGGAATTGTTTCCAAGATAACTTTTGAAAAAAAATCAGATAATATGTATTTTAACCAGTACGTAAAAAAGACTATTGAAGAGGCCTCGCCAATGCCTCCGTTCCCGTCTGATCTCAAAAGAGAGCGTCTTGAGATTGGTCTTCGTTTTATGCCGGGCGGTATGCTTTAAGGTCGTAAGCGCTCCTGAAATGCTTACAGTTAGGGGATATGAAGTTGGGTGTGGTTAATTGATTGCTTACGTTGAGATTAATGCAGGTAGATAACCGAATGGAATGATTTGTTTTATCGCTCCACTAATTAAATTATGATGAGCTTTTTTCGTGGTATAAGTTCCGTTATTTTAGCGCTTCTTTTTTTGACAATCAGCGGCATCAGGCCCGCCGCGGCCATGGTCTATCTTGATATTACCTCGGCCGATTTGATTCAGATGCCGGTGGCTGTGCCTGCCTTTGTCAATAAGAATGCCCCTGACAAGATAACCGCCAAGGGCCGCCGCATGGCTGACCTTGCCGGTCGCGCCCTCGCTCTGCACGGTTTCATCTCTATTGTCCCGGCGGGGAGTTATGCCGAGGGCCGGGGGGTGGACTGGCAGAAGGCCGGGGCGGATTTTGTCATGTTAGGCAGCTATAACCGAGATAAAACCGGCCTGGTGCTGGAAATCCGTTTTATTGATCTCAGCAATAAACGGATGATTGTTGGAAAACGCTATCATGCCCCGCGCTCAAAGGGCTTACTGATGATCCGTAAATTCTGCGATGAGGTCATTTATAAATTAAGCGGCCGCCGGGGGATCAGTAATACCGAAATTGCCTTTGTCTCGGACAAGAGCGGTTACAAAGAGGTTTATGTTGCTGATATTCTGAGCGGCAAGGCGCGTCAGATTACCAGGCATCACAGTATAACGGTATCTCCCCGTTTTACCCCCGACGGCCGGCGGCTGGTCTATACCTCTTATCATCGTGGTAATCCTGATCTTTATATAACTAATTTGGCGCAGAGCAGGTTTACCAGGGCGCTTTCCTGGCGTAAGGGGCTGAACCTCGCGCCATCCTGGGCGCCGGATGGCAAAACAATGCTTATAACCCTTAGTAAAGACGGTAATCCTGATATATATCTGCTGACGGCCCGTGGTCGGATTATCCGCCGTATTACTAAGAATGAGGGGATTAATGTTTCTCCTTCATGGTCGCCCGATGGGCGGCATTTCGCCTTTGTCTCCGATCGCAGCGGTACCCCGCAGATATATACCATGGATATTAAGACCGGTATTACCACCCGGATTACATACCAGGGGGCCGAAAATACCACGCCCGCCTGGTCGCCCTCAGGGACTGAAATTGCCTTTACCGGCCGGGTGGATAATACCCATCAGATATATATAATTAATGCCAACGGCGGTCAGGCCAAGCAGCTTACCAAATATTGGGGCGATTATGAATCCCCCTCATGGTCACCGGACAGCCGACAGTTAGTCTTTTCACGCCAGCGCGGCGGCCGCAAGGAACTCTGCCGTATATTCATTAAAGGGCATAAGGTTATTCCCATGTTTAAAAATTTAAAGGGCAACCAGACCTTTCCGCAGTGGTCGCCCCGTCTGCCTTATTAATTCGATCAGGAGATCCGGTTATGTCAAAATTTATCAAGCTCGCGATTATCCTTTTGGTCTTGCCGTTATTGACTCAATGTGTATCCTCGCGGGATCTCAACACCGTGGATCTAAAGATCAGAAATCTCAATAACCAGCTGCGGGCAACCGGTAAGGGACGTGCCGCCCGCCTTGATGAAATCCTCCGGCAGCAGGCCGCCATGAGTAACAGGCTGGATCAGTTGAATACGCAGATGCTGCAGGTCAAGGGGCAGTTGGAGGCCGGTAGTCATAACGATGTAGTTATTCAGGGCAGGAGCAAGGAACTTAAAAAGAATCTGAACCAGAAAATCAATGACCTGGCCGAGCAGATTGCCCTGCTGACGGATCAGTTGAATCAGAGTAACGAGCGGCTCGCACAGGCTCAGGAGGGGGTAAAAAAGGCGGCTCAGGACGCTTTGGATGCCAACCGCCAGGCCCTGGGGGCTCAAGCCAGGGCGGAGAAGGCGGCCGCGGTGGCGGCTGCGGCTGAACGGCGGGCGACAGCCGCGGAAAACAAGGTGGCTGAACTTGAGAAGAAACGGGCCAGAGCGCGGCGTAATACCCCGCGGCGGATTATTCCCACCCACAGGAAGATGACTCCGGCGGCAGCCGAAAAAATCGAAAAGACCGGCCGTAAGGGCGGGGCAAAAACCAGCATATCTAAGAGTAGCGCCGCTAATAAGCTGTATAATAAGGGCCTTGCCCTGTTCAGGAAGAGTAAATTTAAGGAGTCTTACAGAACCTTTAAAAAATATATTACCCTGTATCCCAAGGGACGGTTGGCCCCCAACTCACGTTTCTGGATGGGGGACTGTTATTACAGCCAGCAGGAATATGAACTGGCTATTCTCGAATACCAGAAGGTTATCGCCGATTATCCCAAAAATCCCAAGGCCCCGGCCGCTCTTCTGAAGCAGGGCCTGGCCTTTGAGAAGTTGCAGGACAAAAAAACCGCCGCGGTTGTCTATAAAAAACTGCTGACCAAATATGCGGGTAGTTCACAGGCGGCGGCGGCTAAAAAACGACTTGCGGCTCTGAAATGAGGTCGAAGGCCTAATGGCTGTTCCGCCGTGTCCTTTTCTGGGGGCCGGCGGCAGGCAATCTTGTTGCAAAAATAAGAGAATGTTGTATAATCATGCTCAAATATTGAAGTGTCAGCCGCATCCCCTTTTTCGCTATTATTTTCTTTCTCATAGAATATCCGATCGCCTTTGCAGGCTTAAATTCCTTGAGGTATCTGCTGAACACTCGAAATCCTTCCTGTTGTTTGCTGCGTGTGAAATTTAGTGCCCCGGTCGGGGACGGTTGACTCCCTCTCGCCTTCAGGCGAATTCAAAAGACAAATTTGTTGTGCCTGGCTGATCGGGCCTGGCTGTTACTGTGTATCCAGCTCTAAAGACCGCCGCCTATGGCGAATAAGATGACCATAAAACATGATAGATGGGAGATGATAAAATGACAGAACCTGATTTGACAGCCGGAAGTGAGGTGGATTCGTATTGCCTTAAATGTAAAGACATGACGAATCATATGGTTATCGCCATGGCGGACGGGGTGATTGCCAAGGCGCAGTGTAATGTCTGTGGCGGCAGGCATAAGTATCGGGCCGCTAAACCGAGTAAATCAAAGGCTAAAAGCACTGCTTCAAGGGCGGCGGCAGGTGTTACTCTGAAAGAGAAGAAGGCAACAGCCGCCTTCGAGGCCTTGCTGAAGGGGCGGGACGGTTCTGAAAGCAAGCCCTACGCCATGACCTCTATATTCAACAAAAACGAGATAATTAATCATCCTACCTTTGGGCTTGGCGTAGTTACCTCAATTATTCCGGCAAATAAAATAGAGGTTACTTTCAAGGATGGGGTCAGGATTCTTATCTGTGTCCTTCCCGTTTCGGAGACTCCCGAACCCGCTAAGTCGAGGAAGAAAAAAATACGTAAGGTAGTAAAAGAGGCGGCCGCCTGAAAAACGGCCCGCCTCTTACGCCGCCTGGCCGGCTATATAATTGCCCGCTTTACTGGAGGTGGAGGAGTTCTCCGCCTCCTTCATGGCGAGGTAGGTATCAAAATCCATCATTACGTCGGTGATACCCTCCGGCGTGATCTCAATAATACGGTTGGCCACGGTGGAGACAATTTGATGGTCGTGGGAGGCGAATAGTATGACCTCCGGAAAGGCCGTCAAGGCGTTGTTAAGCGAGGTGATTGACTCCAGATCAAGATGGTTGGTCGGCTCGTCGAAGAGCAGGGCGTTGGCTCCGGAGAGCATCATGCGGGAGAGCATACAGCGCACCCGTTCTCCACCGGAGAGGACGGCAGTCTTTTTCATGGCCTCTTCGCCTGAAAAAAGCATTTTGCCGAGAAACCCGCGGATGAAGCTCTCATGCTCTTTGGGGGAGGCGTATTGACGCAGCCAACCCACCAGGTCAAGCTCATCGTTGTCAAAATAGGCATTATTCTCCTTGGGAAAATAGGCATTGCTGATGGTTATTCCCCAGCGGAAACTGCCTTGATCCGCTTCCAACTCTCCGGTTAAAATCTGAAAAAGGGTTGTCTTAGCCAGGCTGTTGGGGCCGACAAAGGCAATTTTGTCTCCCTTGTTTACGGTAAGGCTCAGATCCTTAAACATGGTAATCCCGTCTATCTCTTTACTGAGCCGGTCAATTTCAAGGATAATATCGCCGCAGGGGCGTTCAGGGTTGAAGACAATGTAGGGGTATTTGCGGGATGAAACAGGCATCTCGTCAATGGTGAGTTTCTCAAGTAATTTTTTCCGGGAGGTCGCCTGTTTGGCCTTGGAGGCGTTGGAGCTGAAGCGGCGGATAAACTCCTTTAATTCCTCGGCCTTGGCTTTGGCCTTTTTGCTCTCCGTTTCTTTTTGGTGGAAACGCAGATTGCTGGCCTGGTACCAAAAATCATAATTGCCGACATAGACCTGGATTTTGCCGTAATCTATGTCTGCCATATGGGTGCAGACCTGGTTTAAAAAATGGCGGTCATGAGAGACGATAATTACCGTATTCTGGAAGCGGGAGAGGAAATACTCCAGCCAGTTGATGGTCTTTAAATCCAAGTGGTTGGTGGGCTCGTCGAGGAGCAGAATATCAGGATTGCCGAACAGAGCCTGAGCCAGTAATACCCGAACCTTGTCGCTGCCGTCCAGTTCCCGCATCTTTTTCTGGCGCATATCCTCCGGAACGCCGAGGCCGTTCAAAAGTACCGCCGCCTCGGATTCGGCTTCATAACCGTTCATCTCTCCAAATTCGGCCTCCAGTTCCCCGGAGCGGATACCGTCTTCTTCGTTAAAGTCCGCCTTGGCATATAGTATTTCCCGCTCGGCCATTATTTTGTAGAGCTTTTTATGGCCCATGATGACGGTATTGAAAACGGTATAGTCATCAAAGGCGAATTGATCCTGGTTGAGCATGGCAATCCGCTCACGCGGCCCCTTGCTGATGTTGCCGTGATCGGGTTCTAATTTGCCGGCCATGATCTTCAGGAAGGTGGATTTCCCAGCTCCGTTAGCGCCTATGAGGCCATAGCAGTTGCCGGGGGTAAATTTAATATTGACATCTTTGAAGATTATTCTCTTGCCATAGGCGAGGGAAATGTTGGCAGCGGTGATCATGGATGGTGGTATCCTTATAATAAAAAAAATAAAACAGATAAAACAGATAAAAAACAGCAGATGGATTTTGTGGCGCGGGAGTCTCTGTGGGGCGAAACTTAAAGCGGTTAATCTTCCTGAGGGGCGGGGGATTGATCAACGACGTGATTCTTCTTCTCTGCCTTGCGCAGCCTCTTTGCCTCTTTCTTTTTCTTTTTGGCTAATTCTTTCTGGCGCTTTTCAAATGAATAGTTTGTTCTGGCCAAGATTCTGCCTCTGTTTAAGTATTTATATTATTTATGCCCGGCGATAAGCAGGCCAAACTAAAAAAAAGGCCCCACTTTAAAAAAGAGGGGCCTGTAAATGATCAAAAAAATGATCTTACAGCTGGACAACCTGAGCTGCAGCCGGACCCTTGGGGCCGTCAACAACCTCAAATGTTACCCGAGCGCCTTCCTGAAGGGATTTGAAACCCTGAGCCTGGATTGCGGTGTGATGAACAAAAACATCAGCTCCACCATCCTGCTCGATAAAACCAAAACCCTTAGAATCGTTAAACCATTTTACGGTACCTTCAGCCATTTTTACTACTCCTTACTGTTCGCGATTTATATTAAAACCGCTTAAATGATGAAATGCCGGTAATCTTAACCGGCAGGCAGTCATTGTGTCCAAACAAAAAAACCGCACTCCTGAATACTGAGGACTGTGCGGTTAGCTTTTCCGTAATTAATGAACTACAAATAGTGACTACACAAGAATAAAGATACTATAACCGGAAAATTTCAAGGATGCAACATTTTATTTGGCCTGCCGCAATCTAATATAGTACTCTATGTGTTTATTGAGCGTTTACAATAAACCACGCTCTAAAAATAGTCCTCCGAGGGCAAGCGTTTCAGGAGCGCTTACGATTCATTAATGCGTGAAATTATCGAGAATGCGGTTAACCTTACGAGAGAGCTGATAGCTGTTCCCAGCGAATCGTCTGAGCCAACGGCCACGACAGGCCCCTGTGAAGCGGGGATTGTTGAGGTGTTAAAACGGCTTTGTGCCATGAATGATATAACCTGGCAGTTGCAGGAGGTTCTGCCGGAGCGCTTTAATTTTATTGCCTCCTTTCCCAAACCTGGAGCGCCAAGGATTGTTTTTCTGGCCCATATGGATACGGTGAGCGCCCAGGGAATGCGGAATCCATTTCTCGCTGAGGTCAGGGATAATAAGATATGGGGCCGGGGGGCGTGTGACGATAAGGGGCCGCTGGCCGCCCTCTTTTCCACCCTCATTGGTCTGCACGGGCGGGGGATACCCCTCGGTTATGATGTGACCTTGGTGGGGAGTGTTGACGAGGAGTGCGGCATGGCTGGTTCAGACCGTCTGGCCAGGGATAATCCTAACGGCTGGGATTTATGTGTTGCCCTTGAACCAAGCAGGCTGCAACCAATCTCAACCCATATCGGGGTCTATCGCTGTCGTATTCTACCTCAGAGGGGCTCTGGCGCTGAGAGCCTCATGGCGATTAAGGAGGAGCTTGGCCGGCTCAAAGCGGCTATCAATCGCCAGAGCCACCCCGCGCTTGGTAAGGCCGTGATGACCATTACCTTGATTGCGGCTGATAAGAACCGGAAGACCGGTATGGAGACAGACCGGATTTTAGTTGATATAAGACTGCTGCCAGACCACCAGCCAGCCAAAATTCACGCTTATATTCAGCAGGTGGTGGGTGATCGGGGCCGGGTTATCCCCCTTTTCGCGGCCTTTGGTCTTGATTCTGATCCTCATGACCAGTTTATTCAGGCCTTTCAGGCCAGTATTAGAGCCCGGAATTTCCCCGATAAATTAATCGGCGTTCCCTTCCCCTCAGACTGCTCACGTTTAAAAAACCGTGGAACCTGTCTCGTGTGGGGGCCTGGTGACTACAAGGCGGCCCATAAGCCGCATGAATTTATCGAGATAGAGCAGTTGGCCGGGGCCTGCCGGGTGTTAAGTCATTTCCTGGCGCGCGGCCCCGGCAGACGAATACTGAAGTAATCAGGCCTCCAAAGCCGTGGTGACAATATATTTCGACCGCAAAAATATTCTGTAAATCCTGGACAAAATCATAGCCGAACTCGTAAAAAACCAGATAGTCCGTGAGCCGCAGATTATAATCCCCATGGTAAGAGGCCTTGCTCAACAGCTCAACCATCCCCTGGTGGTCAATTTTTGCCTTCACGACTGTTTTCCGGTGGCGGAGCCATGGTACGGTGAGAATAAAAACACCATCCGGTTTTAAAACCCGGGAAATTTCGTGCAGGGCCAGTCGGTAGTCGGGGACGTGTTCCAACACATCAGAGGTCAGAACAATATCAAAACAGTTATCCTCATAGCTTAACCGCCTTAAATCTTCTGAGCGTATTGCCGGGTCGGCAGAGCCATACTCGGAATAGCTCAAACCAGCTAAATTGCCTAAATAGTCATGCAGCACCCCGCAATTATTGATTTCCGCGAGGCGCAATGCGGTGAGGGACTGCCAGTCAACGTCAGCGGCAAACTGATATCCCGTGGAATTATTCAGATTAATCACCTCTAACAGGGTGAGGGCTAAATTCATTATCCGGGTGGTTGCCCCGCAATGGCGGCATGAGCAACCTTCCCGGTAATCAAAGGCGCGGCGCAATTCAGGGGATAAACGCCAGTCTTCGGCAAGGTCATCGCCGATTGCCGTCCGGCATATCACCTCTTTCACCTTGCCGCACAGCGGGCAGAGATGATTTAAGCCATAAATTGTCTGAAAATCGCGATATAGTTTTTTCAAGGTTGATTAACCGGTTATAAGTTGATACCGGCTCATAATAACGCTATAAAATGGGGTGCAGCTGAATAGTTACTCCTAAATGTAAGAATACTCTGCCGAGACAAACCATGCCGATTATAGAAAACCTCTGCCGCCTCTTCAAGAAGAAAATCTTTTTAACCGTGATCTTTGTGGAGTACGAGCGCCATGACGGCAGTTCCGATAAGGTCTTTGAAATTCTCCAGGGGTATCTCGCTGCCATTCAGAACTGCCGGATAACCTATCTCCGGGTAGATAACAAAAGTGAGGAGGAAATTAAGCGGGATGGTAATGTTTACACCATGGGGGGCGATAATACCTGGCGGGAATTTTCCGGCTGGCAGAAGGGTGTCGAAGCTATTAAATTACTTAAGCTTAATTGTGATTTGGTGTTAATCGTAAATGATATGTTTCTTAAACCGGGGCCGTCTTTTCTACAAGATTACTCTAACAGAGAAATATTAAAAAGATCCATGGAAGGAAATAAAATTATAGGTCGAATCGACACGGTTAATCAGCAATACAGAGTTTTCGGCTATGATGTTTCAAGCTGGGTCTGCACCAACGCCTTTTTTGCCCCCCGGAAGGCCCTGGAGCAATTAAAGTCAGTTGTTCTGATTGATGATAATATTCACGATATTCTGGTTAGAGACTATAGCGACAAGCATTTACAATCCAGGGTATGCCTGACTCCAGCTGATTTAGAAGATGGAACTTTTTCTATAAAAATAGATCTGCGGGATAATTATGCCAGGGAAATGAGGTTTAAACTTGATCTGGTTAGCGCTGAAGGTGAAATAATAACCACTGATAATATGCCGTTAGGAATAATTCCGCGCGCTGTCACCTATAATGGTAATATCTGCTCTGAAGAGGTTTTTATCAGGGGGATTGATGACAGTCTGGGCCGGACAGCACAGTCATTTTTGCTGTCTCTTCCCCGTGAGCCTGGCAGGTTTGTTTTTAAGGGGCTTGTGCCGGCGGAAATTCGCGCTGAACTTTGTCCAGACCTGTTGCGGATATCCATTTATAACGACTCTTACCTGTACCAGAAAAACGCGCCAATAAACATTGATTATCAACGCTGGCTTGTTGAATGGCTGACCGAGCGCTGGCATAGCAGATTTGCGCTTAATGCCGCAACCTGGGAGCTTTTCAAGACTAAATCGGCAGCAATTATTAACGAGTCTTTACTTACCGCGAAATTTTTAGAGTCAGGGTATAAAGCTGAAAATTTTGGTGACAATACATATTACTGATTAAGCTGCATCGCGGGGTTGGAACGTGTGCAGGGCGGTGTTCATGAAGTGCTTAATGTTCTTCATGCCGTACCGGATCGCCAGGCTTGCAGCCATTAATATAATGATGGCATTTGCGGAATGAACTACGCTGGCAAAACATCTTGATATGCTGCGGTAAGGGGATATAAATACCGTCGTTGATCATCAGGCAATCAGCGTTGTTAGAGAAATATGGGCATGAAGATGGTTTATCGTCGGTCATGTTTTTTTCTTTAACGATTTAGGAGAAAGGCCATGTTTTTTAAGCTTATCGTAGAAGGCGGTCTTGCCCATGGCAAGTTGTTTGGCGGCTTCTACTACGTTGCCCTTATTCTCGCGCAGGATATGGGTTAGAAGATCTTTTTCCAAGGCTGACATAATATCTTTCAATGATTTTTTGGAACTGTTGGCGATGTAATTGGCCAGGGAGCTTTTGGTGCTTGCTGTATCCGTGACATTTTCAAAGGCGATATCTTCTTCAGTTATCATGTTACTCTTTGACATTAATACGGTACGCTGAATAACATTGTCCAGTTCACGGACATTACCGGGCCAGTCATGTTGCAGGAGGATATCAATAATCCGGTGGGGAAGAAAATCTATTTGTTTATTAAATACCTGGCGATATTTTTTGACAAAATGAGTGGTCAACTCCATAATATCTTCCTTCCGCTCCCTGAGAGGCGGTAGAGATATCCGGATAATATTCAGGCGGTAATAGAGATCCAGCCGAAAGGTGCCTTTCTCTACGGCCTTGGCGAGATCAACATTGGTGGCGGCAATGACCCGGACATCGACCTTTACGGGTGTGGTTCCTCCCACCCGGATAAGTTCGCCGCTCTGTAATATTCTGAGAAGGGCGCTCTGCATGCGGGGCGAAATATCACCGATTTCATCAAGGAAGATGGTGCCGCCGTCGGCGATTTCAAATTTACCCTTAGTACGCATGGCAGCCCCGGTGAAGGCCCCTTTTTCATAGCCGAAGAGATCGCTTTCCAGGAGATTCTCATTAATGGCGCTGCAGTTTACCTTTAAAAATATCTTGTCATGCCGCTGACTGTTACGGCGCACGAGGTCGGCTACCAGCTCTTTACCGGTACCTGATTCACCGGTAATTAAGACAATGGCATCTGTACCAGCTACCTGCTGGATTGTGTCTAACAGTTCCCGCATCTTGCGGCTGCTGCCGATTATCCCGCCGTTATTCTGCTTGATCTCAACCTTTTGCTTTAAAAGATTAACCTCCCTCGCCAACTTGTTACGCAGGGTCTCACTTTCTTTTAGTTCGTCAATTTTCAGGCGTAGTATGTGATCAATATTTTCGTTGAAAGATTTAAGTTCGTTCTCTTGTTGTTTACGTTTTGAGATGTCCCGCAGCAAAATCATGGTTAAATTATCACCATTATAGCCCGCGAAGGGGACGGTGGTGCATTCAACATACATGTCCGCTATCTTGGCCTCAATGGTGTCACGGCTTTGGGCGGGCGTATTCATCGGGCATTGATCCTGGCAGTTATTACCACCGCAGAGGGCCTGGGAACATGTCTGGCCGCGGACATTGCCAAAGGTTTTTTGGGCACTCTGGTTAAGGTATTCAATGACTTTGTCATTGCGGATGCACAAAACCATAATCGGCATTATATCGAGCAGGGAACGCCAGTTCTTGACTAGCCGCTTGACTTCGGCTCTGGACTTATGCAGTTCCGTGCTGTTATTCTTGTTTGTGGGCGTGTTTGTCATTTGTGTTTATACAAAGTCCGTAATCGTTCACCTGCACCCCATCTCGGAGTCTTCGCTTTCCTGAACGGTTAGTTTGCGGTCAGCGGCCTATACTGCTGTAGATAAAACCCGCGGCCCGCATGGCCTCTGGTTCATATACATTACGTAAATCAATAAAAACCGGTTGTTTCATTATTTTTTTGAGCCGCTCAAGGTCAAGGGCCCGGTATTGATTCCACTCGGTTAAGAGTACCACGGCATCGGCATTTTCGCAGGCTTCATAGGCTGAGTTGGTATAATGAAAATCCGGCAGCAGCCGGGCTGCCTCCGGCATGGCCTGGGGGTCGTGAACCTGAATGCGGCCGCCTCTCTCTAACAGGGGGGGCAGGATGGTCATGGCCGGGGACTCCCGCAGGTCATCGGTCTCCGGCTTGAAGGTTAACCCCAGGGCGGCAATGGTTTTACCGGCCACCGAGCCGCCCATGGTATCGATGATCTTTTTCACCATGCGGGCTTTCTGAGCGGCATTAACCTCTACTCCAGCCTCCACGAGACGGGCGGCAACCCCGTTTTCCTGGGCAATACGCAAAAGGGCTATGGTGTCTTTGGGGAAGCATGAACCTCCGTATCCGGGGCCGGGATGAAGAAATTTACTGCCAATGCGGCCGTCTAAACCCACCGCCCGGGCCAGGTCAACTACATCGGCACCCACCTTTTCACAGATACCGGCAATTTCGTTGATAAAAGAAATTTTGATGGCCAGAAAGGCGTTGGCGGCATATTTGATGAGCTCCGCTGTCTCAAGATTGGTGGCTACAATGGGGGTTGAGATAAGATATAAAGGATTGTAAACCTCGCGCATGACCTCGGTTGCTCTGGCCGACTCGCTGCCGATTACCACCCGGTCGGGCCGCATGAAATCATTAATAGCCGCCCCCTCCCGCAAAAATTCCGGGTTGGAGATAATATCAAAATCCGCTGTCGGGTTTTCTTCCCGGATAACCCGTGCCACTTGACTGGCGGTACCCACCGGGACTGTGCTTTTGTCAATTACCACCGTGTAATCTTTAAGATAATGGGCCAGCTCTCGGGCCGCGGCATAGATATATGTCAGATCAGCGTAGCCGTCACCACGTCTCGAAGCCGGGGTGCCGACGGCGATGAACACCGCTTGCGCCGATTCAACCGCCTCTTTCATATCTGTGGTGAAACGCAGACGTTTTTCTTTGACGTTATTGGCTACCAGTTGTTCCAGGCCGGGCTCATAAATGGGGATCTGCCCTTTGTTTAAGGCCTGGATCTTTTCCGTTGCCTTGTCCATGCAGGTTACCTGATGGCCGAATTCAGCCAGACAGGAGCCAGTTACCAGCCCTACATAGCCGGTACCAATCATAGTTATATTCATTTTATTTTTTTATTTTTTGTCTATTAAATGGGCAAACGATCAATAAATCACAGTGGCAGGTGATCATCCGCCGGGGTCTAAGCGTTTCAGGGGCGCTTGCATTAAATGTAATAAGCTTTATACCAGTCTACAAAGCGCCGCAGTCCCTCTTCAATGGAGGTGCGCGGTTTAAAATTAATGGCTTGTACCAGATCATCCACGTTGGCGAAGGTCTCCTTAACGTCGCCATTCTGCATGGGCAGGAATTCCTTGACCGCCTTTTGGCCCAGGCAGTCCTCTAATACCTCTATATAACGCATTAAATCTTCCTGCTGGTTGTTGCCGATATTATAAATATGATAAGGGCACCAGCTGGAGGCCGGATCAGGATTCATTTTATCCCACTCCGGATTTGGTCGCGGTGGTTTATCGATGACTCTGACTACTCCCTCTATTATATCATCAATATAGGTAAAATCACGCTTCATTTTACCATTATTAAAAATCTTGATGGGTTTGCCGCTCAGTATGGCCTTGGTAAAGAGAAAATAAGCCATGTCAGGCCGTCCCCAGGGGCCGTAAACCGTGAAGAAGCGTAAGCCGGTAGCCGGCAGACCGTACAGATGGCTGTAACTGTGGGCCATGAGCTCGTTGGCCTTCTTGGTGGCGGCGTACAGGGAGACAGGATGATCAACATTGTCGTGTACTGAAAAGGGGGTGCGGACATTGCCGCCGTACACCGAGCTTGAGGAGGCGAAGACAAAATGCCCCACTTCGGAGTGGCGGCAGCCTTCGAGAAGATTAACAAAGCCCACTACATTGGCATCCACATAGGAGTTGGGGTTCTCAAGGGAATAGCGTACCCCCGCCTGGGCGGCTAGGTTGACCACAACGTCAAATTTATGCTTGGCAAATAATTCGGCCATCAACGGCCGGTCGGCGATATCACCCTGAATAAAGGTGAAGGGCGCGGCTGGTGGTATTTGGGCCAGCCGGTCGCGTTTTAAGGCTGGATCGTAATAATCATTTAAATTATCAATGCCGGTTACCTCCCAGCCCTGGGACAGCAGGGCCTGACTTAAAAAATTACCAATAAAACCAGCGGCTCCGGTGATGAGAATTTTACGCATAGCGGTTCCTTGAATTACCCATGACTTGTCTCATGGTTTTGTTGTTTTTGTTCTATGAACGTTGTTTGCCGGGGTGATTGGGTATGGCTCTTGCGATGAGTAAGTAATCAATTAACTACACCCAACTTCATATCCCCCCCTAACTGTAAGCGTTTCAGGAGCGCTTACTACGATGATTATTCAACCGTGACACTTTTAGCTAAGTTTCTTGGTTGGTCAACATCGCATCCTCTGGCGTTGGCAATACCGTAAGCCAGGAGTTGCAGGGGAATGGCGTAGAGAATGGGATTAAGGTCTTCGTGAATCTCCGGCAGCTGGATAACATGCTCCGCGATGCGGGCCAGATTATCATCTCCGGTGCTGCCCACCAGGATCAGACGGCCGTTTCTGGCCTTCACCTCCTCAACATTGGAGATTACCTTGGCGTATACCCCGTCCCTCGGCGCTAAGGCCAGCACCGGCATCTCCTGATCAATTAAGGCGATGGGGCCATGTTTTAACTCGCCTGCGGCATAGCCCTCGGCATGAATATAGGAGATTTCCTTGAGCTTCAGGGCCCCCTCTAAGGCGATGGGAAAATTCACCCCCCGGCCCAGATACAGAAAGTCACGACAGTTAATGAACTTTGCCACAATTGGCTCAATATCTCTTTGCAGACGCGGCATCTCCGCTTCGAGAATGGCTGGAAGCTCCAGCATGACATTGCCTAAAGAACGGGATTCCTCCTGGGAGATTGTACCCCTGACCTGACCGAGATAGAGGGTCAGGAGGAAAAGAGCCGTTAACTGGCAGGTAAAGGCCTTGGTGGATGCCACGCCGATTTCAGGCCCGGCGTGGGTGTAAATGGTGCCGTCCGCCTCTCGCGTGACAGTGGTGCCCACTACATTACATATGGCGGTTATTTTGGCCCCCATGGTGCGGGCCAGACGCATTCCGGCCAGGGTGTCGGCGGTTTCGCCGGACTGCGAAATGGGGATAACAAGGGAGTTTTCGTCAAGGAGCAGGCGGCGGTAGCGGAATTCCGAGGCAATATCGACATCAACGGGAATGGCGGCCCATTTCTCCAACCAGTATTTTGCCACGAGAGCCGCGTGCCATGAGGTACCGCAGGCCACGAGAGATATCCGTTTGACGGCCTTTATTTCCGCGCTCGAAAGCCCTATCTCGGGTAGATCAACGGTACCCGTCTCCGGTTCGAAACGGCCGCGGAAGGTGTTTAAAACAGCCTGGGGCTGCTCGAATATCTCCTTGAGCATGAAGTGCCTGTAGCCCCCCTTCTCAGCCATACTGGTATTCCAGGAAATCTCCTGCCAGGGGCGCTCCACGGCACCCGCATCTGTCAAACGGCTTATGTGGCAGGAATCCCGCTGGAGGACGGCGAGATCGCCATCCTCTAAAAAGATGACCCGGTTGGTATAGGGCAGGAGGGCGGGGATATCGGAGGCCATAAAATGACCGCTGCCCTCTTTAACTCCAAGAACGAGAGGACTTTGGTGCCGCACCGCCACCAGTTGATCCGGCTGAGCGGCCCAGATTACCCCCAGGGCGAAAGAACCCTCCACCTGCTTCACCGCGAGACGGACGGCGGCGGCCAGGTCGCCGGCAAGATTTTCCTCAATAAGATGGGCCAGTACCTCGGTGTCGGTCTCTGAGGTGAATATATGGCCTCTCTTAATCAGGTCACGGCGCAGGGAATGGTAGTTTTCAATGATACCGTTATGGACAATAGCCAATTCACCCTTACAGTCACTGTGGGGATGGGCGTTGTCCTCGGTGGGTGAACCGTGGGTGGCCCAGCGGGTGTGCCCCAGCCCCATGCGGCTGTCGGCATTGATCTCCTCCATGATCTCCGCCAGGTTGCTGAGCTTACCGGCGGCCCGGTGTTTGGTTAGATGGCCGTTATCAAGATAGACCAGCCCGGCGGAGTCATAACCCCGATAGGCCAGCCTTTTCAGGCCTTCAATAATTATGGGAACAACTCTTCTTGAGCCTATATAACCGACAATACCGCACATTGTATCCTCTTTTTGTTTTGTAAAGCTAAAGGTGAGTGCCCCTGAAACCAGCAGGGGCAAAAAAATTACCGTCCACCCTTGCGGAATAATACCGTCTTGATGGTTTTAAATATGATCCAGCTGTCGAGAGACAAGGAGATATTCTTGAGATAGTAGAGGTCAAACTCCAGCTTACGCAGGGCATCCTCTTCCGAGGCTCCGTAAGGGTAACATATCTGAGCCCAGCCGGTAACCCCCGGTTTTATGTTATGGCGCAGAGAGTAGTAAGGGATTTTTTTGCTCAGTATCTC
Organism: Desulfobacterales bacterium; assembly: GCA_011330685.1. Lineage (GTDB taxonomy): Bacteria > Desulfobacterota > Desulfobulbia > Desulfobulbales > VMSU01 > JAADIV01. The sequence goes on along the minus strand of DRPV01000292.1, from coordinate 9,993 downwards.
GACAAAGACAGGCCTCTCCGGACGCGGCCCCACAAAGCTCATTTCGCCTTTCAGGACATTCCATAGTTGGGGGAGTTCATCAATACGCACCTGGCGGGCGAAGCCGCCAAAGCGGGTTACTCTGTTGTCGTTGGCCGCGGCCCAGACTGCCCCGTTGCTTTCGGCATCCTGGCGCATTGAACGAAATTTTATTACCTTGAAATTTTTACCGCGCAGACCAACTCGAGTCTGAAGATAGAAGACGGGGCCCGGAGATTCAAGTTTGATAATAATAGCGCTTGCCAGCATTATGGGCGCCGATAAAATCAGTCCCAGGGAGGCCAGCAGGATATCTATTCCCCGTTTTACAGCGTTTAAAAGCCGGCCGGTGCTGAAGCCGCTGGAGTAGATAATCCAGTCTGGGTTGACTCGTTCAACCATTATTTTGCCGGTTAGTTTCTCAAAAAAACTGATACCAGCCAATATCCGCACCCCGTTAAGTTTGCAGTTAATTAAATCATGAATCGGCATTGTGCCGCGGCGCTCGTCAAGGGCTGCTACAATTATCTCTGACTTATGCCGCAGGCAGATATCCGTTAATGTTTTATCGTGTTTATAAAACGGGATATCGTCAATGGGAAAGAGTGGCGGCTCACGACCGACAAAGGCGGCGATCTGGTAACCGGCGTCAATACGGTTCATTATTACGTCGGCAATGTCGGCGGCCAGTTTGCCGCTGCCCAGCATAATAATGGGCTCGGCCAGTAACCGTTTATTTAAGGCGGTGATGTAAATGAAGCGCCACAGGGCCAGCAGTACGCAGACTAATAAATAACCCAGCAGGAAGATGCGGGTGGGAATGACGCTGGAGGGAAAAAGGTAATAAATTACGGCTAATATAATACAGCCGAAACCAAAGGCCTGGGTCATGCGGGTGGCGGTATCGGCCATGGATGAATAGACATCTAAGTCATAGAGATCAAAAAAATAGAGGCAGAGCATGAACACTATGGTAACGAGCGAGGTTCTGAGCAGGCTCTGGCTTTCATGGAGCAGAAAGCTTTCCCGGCCCATGAAGAACATATGCATGAAAAAGATGGCTATGAAAATTAAGGCTCCCTCGCCTAAAAAGAAAACAATTCGGCGGATTGGGTAATATTGGCCTGAAATATAGGGCATGGATCTTTAATAGCCTCCGTAATGACCGTAAGGCTCGTAACCGGTAAGTTTAGCGCTTAATATATCTTTTTCAAAGGCGTTGAATACTATTCCGATAATTTTGTCTTTATTCAGGTTTTCCGTCATCTGTTTGACCTGCTCACGGGCGGCTCTGCCCCAGCGTACCACGATAATGATACCATCCACCTGCTCGGCCAGGACGGTTGTCTCGGCGGCCATCGGCAGGGGCGGGGTGTCGATAATGATAAAACGGTCATCATAGCGGTTAGACAGTTCATCAAACATCTCGCCAACCCGCTTAGAGTCCAAAAGCTCGGCGGGGTTCATGGGTCTGGGGCCGCTGGGCAGGAGGGATAATTTCGGTAGTCCAGTCTGGCGGATTACCTCCCCAAGCTCACGGTCATGCTGGAGATAATTGCTCAGCCCCTGGCTGTTGTTTACTGCCAGCATTTGAGCCAGGCTGGAACGCCGCAGGTCACAGTCAACGAGCAGGGCGTGCTGTTCAAGACCCTGGGCCATGGAGATGGCGAGGTTGGAGCAGAGCATGCTTTTACCCTCGCCCGGCAGGGCACTGGTAGTCATAACCCGGCGCAGGGCGGGACCGCCGGAAGGCGGATGTAATATCCGGTTCCGTAGATGGCGTATATTTTCGGTAATAATTGAGGAGGGGGCCGAAAAAGCTACTAATTTTTCATCCCAGTTATTGACCCCGGAGGTGTTATCCATGCTTCCCGTAACGTTGACAGTGGGAATCTCGCGCTTTGCAGGTGTTGGCTGCCGCTCTGTTTTTACTGAGGGCTCGGGTGTGGATGGAGGAGGGGACGCACTCTCTTCCGGATTGGACATAGCCTTGTTTAATGCCTTGAATACCTTGCCCACGTTTGTTCTCCCTTCAAAACAATTTAAAAATAAAGTCCAGCAGCCAGTTGCCGGCCTTGTTGATGATTCCAATGGGATTTATGTCCCAAAATACAAAAAGAGCGGCCATCACAACAACAATGATAATCAAAAGCCACAGACTTGTAAGCAAAAGATTTTTGAAGACAAGCCAGGAGTGGTTCAGGGCGGCCTTCTTTGATGCCGGAGGCGGCGGGTTGCTGGAATTGTATATATTAAGATCCATAATACATTGTTGGATCATCTCCTCCTCAATAACCGGTGCGCCTTCGGCAAAACCTGAAAGCAGGGCCTGGTCGCAGATTATATTAATCAGCCGCGGTACCCCTTTGCTGTGTTCATGTATTCGTTCAATCGCCTGCCTGGTAAATATTTCGGCACTTTGGCCGCCGGATTTGGTGAGCCGGAAAAGGATATATTTCCCTGTATCTTCCCAAGAGAAGGGTTGAAGATGGTAACGGATCCCGATGCGCTGCAGAAGGGGGAGAAGCCGTTCATGGGCCAGATGGTCATTTAATTCCGGCTGGCCGACCAGAAAGATACTCATGATCCCATACTCCTGGTATTCTTGGTTGGAGAGCAGTCTTATTTCCTCGAGGAGTTCAACAGGCATGGCATGGGCTTCGTCAACAATTAACAGTACCCGCTCATTCTGCCGACGGCATTTTTTAAGGAAAGCGGCAAAATCAAGCATGAATTTTGCCTTGTTCCCCTCAAATTCCCGGAGCCCGTATTTGGCCGCAAGGTAATAATAAAAATCGTCTATTGACAGGGTCGGATTGGCCAGCAGACAAACATGGATATTGCTGTCCAGAGATTTCAGTAATAGTTGCAGCAGGGTGGTCTTGCCGGTGCCGACTCCGCCGGTGAGCATGAGAAAGCCCTTGCGGTCAATAACCCCGTAGCGCAGGATAGCGAGGGCCTCCTGGTGCCCTTCGCTCATGTATACGGTATCCGGATCAGGGACTATGGAAAATGGCTTGTTCGCTAAACCGTAATATTTGGTGTACATGATAGCCTGGTCTGAAAGGGGCTGGACAATTAGAGAATAATGCGGCCGTTGTTATAGTAATGCAGGATGACAGCCGTTAGAGCGGCGAAGCCGATCAAGAAGAAGGTAAACCAGCCAATTGCTTTTAGTCGGCTTAATTTTTTCTCCTTTTCTGAAACAATCAGGGGTAGAGAGCAGACAACCGGCAGGTCTAAAAAGTTTTCCAGATCTTCGGCATCGCGGAAGGAGGTGTCTCCCATTTCGAGAAAAAGAGTCAGCCCGCCGCCAAGAGCCAGGCCTAAGCCCAGAGCCACGAACATGATTCTCCTGAAATCAGGTTTAGTCGGTTTACCCGGATAAAAGGCAGAGTCAACAATTTTGAACTGGCTGCCTTTTTGCCGCCGTTCCAGGCTTTGGGCTGATTCTGCCTCCAGATTGCGCACTAACAACTTCTGAAAATGATCGTAGAGCTGTTTGTAGTCTCTGGTCAGGGCTGTCCATTCTGCTTCGCGAACCGGGGTCTTGGCGATCCATTTCTGGTATTGTTTGATCTGTTTTTGGATATCTTTGCCGTTTTTGCGCATAAGTTTGATGTTAAATGAGGCCTCGGTGAGCTGGAGATATAATTGCGACAGCTGTTTGTCCCTGCTGTATAGTATTGAGTCGGTTGAGTTCTGGTTCGCGCCATTTTTACCGGTTGCGGAAGGCGGCATTTCCTTTTCTAATTCCGCTTTTTTCTTTTCTAATTCCGCCAGTTTTTTCTTCAAACGTTTGACCTCTGGATGGCGGCTTGTGTAGCGGAGCAGAAGGTTGCTGAGAGCCGCTTTGCTACGGTTGATATTATTAATGACGGAGGCTAAAGGTGAGTCGGCATTCAGGGCCTGGTCGCTGGGGCTGATGGTTCCTCCAAGCTGTTGAGCCTGCATGGTAAGCTGGTTCAGGGCATCTTTGCGTTTAGTTATCTGCTCCTGAATCATGACCTTGGTACGCTCCAGATTCTGGATACTGTCTGCGTTCTTTTGCAGTTGATCCTGCAGAGCGCTCAGGCGGGTCATATTGCTCTGAAACTGCTGGGGCATCTCGTTATAATATTTAAGCTTATAGTCCCGCATGGCCGCCTCTTTCTTGCTCAGGGTGGCCTGGGACATCTTCATCTCGTCAGAGGCGTAGGCTGAGGTCTCGGTGGCTCTTTCTTCACGGTAGCGCAGGTTCTCTTCAATGAATTTGGCGGCCAGGGCATTGGCGACCTGCATTACCTGCTGGGGGTTTTTCCCTTGAAAGGTAACTTCGAAGACATCGCCCTTCTCCGGCTTTATAATGATATTGTTGCTGCGCATGAGGTCGACTACGTCCTCCATCGGCAGTTTACGGCGGGCTCCGGGATAGAGATTGAATTGTTTGATGATGGCCTCTAAGCTGGAACGGCTGGTAACCTGCTGGGTAAGGGTGGCGATCATCTCCCTGGTGCGGGTCTGGACATGGGGGGTCATGCTGCCGGGATTAATTTTGGCCCGTTCATAGATAAGAAGAGCGGTGGACTCATAGACCTTGGGACTCCTAAGGTAAAAGGCCAGGCCGCCGAAGAGGCTGAGCAGCACGAATGATACAATTATTTTTTTACGGCGGAGAAGCAGACTGACATATTTCCTGGTTTGCTGACGTTGCTGCTGTTCCATAAAATTCCTTTTATGAGTGTAGTGACGTGTTGTTGCTCATGCTATTATAGCATGAATCTGCCGGGGCCGTAGTGAGTTACAGTTGCCATTGGTTGGCGGCGGATAACTTGATGGTAATCAAGTGCTCATTGTAATCGTCGAGATATGTAGAATCACTGTCTAATAATTTATAATCATAATTGAGATCTAAAGAAAACCAGCGGTAAAAATTCCAGCTCAGACCTGCCCCGGCCTTCAGATCGTTATAGGTGGTTTTACCTTGGTTGTCCCAGGCGTAACGGCGTTCATAGGAGATGTCGGCCGTAGAATTAAGGTCTTGTCGAAACTGATAATTAGCGGAAGTCGTCAAGCCCCAGGCCTGGCGGAGATCATTCCAAGAGCCGGTTCCATTGCTTGCCGTCCATGAACTGTCGCCGCTTACGGAGATGCTGCCACGGTCAATCCGGCGGGTTATCCCCAGGCTCACGGCCAGTTCTCGTTCATCACCGGCTCTTTCTCGATTATTATATGATAAATCCAGGCCGCTGTCTATGGTGGTGAGTCGATCTAAGCCTTTATCCCAGGAGAGCGAGAACGTCTGATTGGTTGAGGAGGCGGTATTGCCGTCATAGGTGATATCCTCATAATCAAAGCCGGCGGTCAATTTGTTGTTTGCCGCAAAATTATAGCTGGCCCGGAGGTGGGGGTTATTGGTGGTGCTGTTGTCCGTAGTATCGAAATGTTTGTAGCTGTAGTTGTATCCTCCCTCGAATAGCCATGACTTATTGAGACGCCAGGTCAGATCAATGGTGGGGTTATGGCCGGTTTTGTCGGCCTGGATGCCGGTTCTGTTATCCAGCGTCTTCAGGCTGTAACCCATAACGAGTTGGCTGTCTTCAGCGAATTTGTAAATGGAGGTCAGGCTGAGATCGTTTGTGAAATAGCGCTGGCGGCCTTGACCGTCGTTGGTATTCAGCAGATTACGCACAGTATTCTGATCTTGAGTCGTAGCCTGTTGATAGCGGGTCGATATGTCGGAGAGGACATAAGTTAATTGCTGTGGTTCCCAGACAATTTCCGGAAAGAGGAGACGGACAACCTCTGTTTGGGTAAAATCGTCGGCCCTTTGAAACTGGCGGGCCAGGGAGAGAGCGGCATTACTTTCAAAGTTGGGACTGTCCCGATAGGAGTAAGCGTTGTCCAGGGTCATTTGCCAACGTTCAGAGATGTCTCGTTGAACCTTCATGTCCAAATCATGCCTTTTCGATGTGGTTTCACGGCGGTTGTTATAGGTGAAGGTAGGGTTGTATGAGAGGCTCACCAGGTTGTCTGACCCCTTGGACTCAAGAGCCATCTTGGTCTCAAGAGTGTTCAACCACTCATCGGTACGGTTGTTGTCGGTCTGAAAGACGTTGGAATCATAGTCGCTGCCAATGGCCACACTGCCGTTAAAGGTCGTCTGCCGGGCCGCGGCGGTTGTGGAGATGAAAGCGCATAAAATAAGAGCTGGGATTACTTTTTCTTTGTTTGCCATTTTGATTCACCTTTTTTTCAGGGAACGATGATTGTATCACCTGGTTTTATCTGAATATTCTGGGCCAGATCCTTGCCTTTGGTTACGGCATCATAATTAAATTTAAGCAGTTTATCATGGCCGTTGGTCTGGCGCAGAATAGAAATATTATCGCTCTTGGCCCACTGTGTGAAGCCACCGCTTTTGGCTATGGCCTGGAGAATGGTGATGGGAAAATCAATGGGGAACTCGCCAGGCTTATTTATCTTGCCGATGATGTAATAACGCCAGCTTTTGCTTTGAATAAGCATGACCGAGACGGCGGGGTCGGTTACCACGCTGGCAAAACGTTTTTCCAGCTCATGAGTCAGACCGCTGATGGTCTTACCGGCGGCCATTACGTCACCAATCAGGGGCAGGGAGATGCGGCCGTCGATGCGGACACTCATGGCTTGTGATAGATCTTTTTCTTTCCAGACCATAACCTGTAACTGGTCGCCCCGACCGATTATATATTCCATGCCTTTAGTGGCAGGAGACGCGGCATTGCTGCTGATGGCCTTTGGTGAGGCCTGGGCCGTATTCATTAAGGGAAACAGGGAAATAAGCGCAAGCAGAGCCCATATATGACATAGTGGTATTCGTTTAAATGGTAGTGCGTAGTTGATCATATTAACTGTCTCCGTAGTATGTTGGCAGTAACGACTATGCCCGGCTGCCCCGGCACAACGAAAAATGAAAGCCGCGGCGAGGCCGATACCATTGGCAGGTGGCTTTCAGGTATCTGATATCTTCCATATAAAGCGTAAATTTAGAGATATTTTTAAAAGAACTCATAAAGGAGGGCTCATGTCTGGTCTGGTATTACAAAATTTACCTGGCAATATGGGGATTATATCTTTCTATTTGATAAATACACTATAAAATTTTATTTTTTTATGCAATAGTAATTAAACGGTTATAGTAAAATTTACCAGTAATTACAGGCAGATTATTTCCGTTATGTCTGGGCAGCCGGGCTTGAGCCGGAGCTAAGTCTATATTCCAAGCTATCATCATTTGATTCAAATGGATTACTCTCGGTACAGGAATAACGTCATCGTGGCAAATTAGACTTTTTATTAGGTGTCAAAATGGAGGTAAAGATGAAATATAAAATATGGAAGCATGTGATAATTATGCTGGCTCTGTGCCTGTTGGTTGTCAGCTGTGCCAATAAGGAAAAGCAGAAACAGGCGGCCTATGAACGGGGTATGAGTTACCTCAAAAAGGGTGATGATAAAGCGGCTGTTATTGAGTTTAAAAATGCGGCGCAAGTTGCCCCTAAATACGCCCCGGCCCGTTATCAATTAGGGCTTTTGTATCTCAAACTTAATGATCCAGGTAAGGCCTTCAGGGAATTGTCACGGGCTGCTTCTTTGAACCCGGCTAACCTCGATGCCCAGCTCAAGACCGCGGAAATCCTGTTTCTAAGTCATAAAATTGATGAATCCCGGAGCCGGATAAACAAAATTCTGGCTCGCAAGCCTAATTATGCCCCGGCCCTTGTCGTTTTGTCTAATCTTGAGCTTCTGGCCAAAAATATTCCCAGGGCTGAAGCCGCCATTAACAAGGCCCTGACCGCGCGGCCTGACCTGGGCCGGGCCTATCTGACTCAGGCCAGGGTCTTAATGGCCGCCGGCAAGGCTGCCGAGGCTGAAAATGCCCTGAGACGGGCCGTTAAACTACAGCCGGATAATTTTGGTTTTGAGCAGGCCCTGGCCATTTTCTATATGAGGAACAAGCAGTATGATAAGGCCGAGAAACAGATCAAGGCTATGCGGGATATCTTTAAAAAATCAGGCAGGCCGTACATGATGTTAGCCGCGCTCTACATGGAGACCGGTCGTCTGAGTAAAGCTGAGGACTGTATTAAATCAGCCCGCAGGGCTTTCCCGGCCAAAACTGAATTTGATCTCCTGCTCACCGCTCTTTATAAACATCAGGGCAAATTTAAAGAGGCCGAGGCCGCCTTGACGCAGGCCTTGAACAGGCATCCGAAATCGTTGAGTATCAAGGCGGCGTTGGCCGATTTTCATTTTGAACGCCATAAATTTAAACAGGCGGCGCGGGAGAGTGCCGAGGTCTTAAAGGTTGATAATAAACAGCCCCTGGCCCGTTTGGTGCGGGCCAAGTTGTTGATTAAAGACAACTCGGGGCAAAAGGCTTTGGATATCTTGAACGCCCTGCTTAAAGAGCAGCCGCGAATGGCCGAGGCTCTTTATCAAAAGGGTATGGCCCTTTTCGGTATGGGTAAGCTGGAGCTGGCTCGTAAAGAGGCGGCCGCGGCGGTGGCGGCTGATCCTCGTCTCGCCGGAGCCCATACCCTGCTGGGCCAGCTTAACTTGTTAAGCCGCGATTTTGACGGGGCAGCGAGAGAGGCTGCTGTCGCTTTGCGTCTGCAGCCATATGACTTTCGGGCGGCCGTAATTATAGGCCAGTCCCTGATCCGGAAGAAAGAATATCGTAATGCTCTGAAGTTGTTCAAAAAAATGTCTAAAATGCTGCCGGATAATACCGAAATATATGCCAATCTTGCTGATACCTATCTGGGGCTTAAGAAGCCGGCCAGGGCTCGTGAAATGCTGGAGAAGATTTTAACTCTGCAGCCCGTGAACAGCCGCGCTCTTGCCGGAGTGGCCAGGATAATGAGCGCTGATGGTGATTTGCCGGGTGCCATAACGAGGGTGCGTGAACAGTTGCGCAGTCAGCCGGATAATCCCGGTGACTTATTGCTGTTGGCCAATTTACTGGCCGTCAATCATAAATATTCCGAGGCCCTTGACATTTGTAAGAGGGTACGTACCCTGCGGTCGCGGGGAGCCGGGGCCTTTATGCTGGCGGCCTCTATTTTAAAATCCCAGGGACGGAGCCGGGAGTCGGCGGTCATGTATCAGGACTATTTACGTTTGAATCCTGATTATCTGCCTGCTGTTATGTCTCTTGCGTCTGTCCTGGAGGATGAGAAAGATATAAAGGGGGCCAAGACCCTCTATCAGCATGCCCTTAAACTCAATCCTGAGTTGCCGGAAGCGGCCAACAATTTGGCTTGGATTATCAGTCATGAACCGAAGCCGGATCTCGGTGAGGCGCTGCGTTTAGGACTCATCGCCAAAAATGCCAGGCCCGACAATCCAAGTGTTGCCGATACCCTGGGCTGGATTCATCTGCAGCGTCATTCATACGTTTTGGCTGCCAGCCAGTTGCGACAAGCGGTGGCTGCAGCCCCGGATAATCCAGCCTTTCGCTATCACCTGGCCCTGGCCCTCAAGGGTCAGGGAAAAATTGATGAGGCCCGTAAGGAACTTAAAGCCGCCCTTAAAATAAAGGACTTTCCTGAGAGGCAAGATGCCGCTAAGGTGCTGAAGTCTATGTAACAGTTATAAAAATCTTTTCTCTTATGCCTCCAGAAAATAAATTAGGCACTGTAACTATTCAGCAGCACCCCATCTTTGTCCATTTAGGCCTTTTCGAATACGACAGTATGCTTCAAAGTCCTAAATGAACAAACCTGGAGCACTGCTGAACAGTTACGGCTACCAGTTTAGGGGAATTTGTTGCCCCCGCTGAATAGTTACAAGGCATTTAACTATAAAAACGAGCTAAGGATCTGTAAATTATTAACATGGCCATTCACTGTCAAGTTGGATGGATTGAATAATTCCATTCGCCGTGAAACTCATCCCGTTTAATTAATATCGTTTTGAGTTCTTCATCTGTCACCTTTATCCCTTTCGGGT
>DRPV01000291.1 GCA_011330685.1 Desulfobacterales bacterium | reverse complement strand
GAAGAGGGGGAGACTGCTACAGCCTTTAAGGACGCTAAACTATTAAGGGAGGTGAAATCATGGCCGAAATAATAGCTCTGGATGATGTCTTGGACGCGACTGTACTTATCGGTAAAATTCTGACCAAAAAAGGGCATAATGTCCACACCTTTACAGAGGAGGATGAGGTCATTGATTTCGCCAGGGGGCATAAGATCGATTTGGCGATTCTTGATATTAAGCTTAAAAAATTAAGCGGCATTGAGGTGTTGGCCATGCTCAAGGAGATCCAGCCGTCCATGCATGCCATCATGCTCACCGGCTATCCCACCATTGAAACGGCGCGTGAAGCGATGGGTATAGGTGCCGATGAGTATTGCGTCAAGCCCATTGACCGCGATGAGCTGGAGGCAAAGGTGGAGCAGGTGCTGCATAGTCTTAAAGGGTAAAATCGATGTCTGAAACAACAACCACGCAGAGTAGAGAACGGCAGTTTCTGAAGGTCTTTCAGAAGGTGACGAAGTTAGTCTCCATGGTGCTTGATCATCAGCAGGTGATGGACACCATTGTCAGCACGCTGCCTGGTCTCCTTGAAGTGGATGCCTGTACCATTCGTTTATTAGACTCCTCAACCCAGACCTTTGTTATGGGCGCAGCCCATGGGCTGTCTCTTGAATATCTGTCCCGCCAGGCTATAGATACAGACGAGACTATGGAGATGATCAAGGCCGGTTACCCCGTCGCCAAGAACGATATTGATAAAAACTCCAGTTATCAAGGTAGTGAGGCGGTTTGTCGCGAGGGCATCAAGAGCATCTTAAGTCTGCCCATCCTCTTTCAGGATTCGATTATCGGCATTATGCGGCTTTTAACCAAAAGTCACCGTTTATTCACCGATGACGAGATTTCCTTTGCCATGGCTCTGGCGGAACAGGTGGGTATTGCCATCTCCAATGCCCGTATGTTCAACGCCATGGAAAATCAGGTCGATTTCATGAAAGAAGTACAGGCCTTGACCCGGCTTGTCCACTCAACCCTTGATTTAGACACCGTATTGCGCACCTTTGTTGAGCGGGTCTCGCAATCCATTGGAGCCAAGGCCTGTACTATCAGTCTGCTGTCTTCCCGGAGTAATAACCTGGAGCTGGTTGCCGCCTACGGGTTAACCGCGGACTATCTTGCCCAGGTTCATGTCGAGACGGAAGATAATCTGGTTGTCCTGCCGGAGGAGCCTCTCGCGGTTTATGACGTGGCCGCTGACGAACGGATTGGCAATAAACGGCATATAGTGGCAGAGGGTATTAAATCACTGCTGGCGGTGCCGGTTAAGGTGGGGGATGAGGTGATCGGCGTGCTGCGGATTCTCTCGGATGAATTTCATTGTTTTACCAGCTCTGAGGTCAATTTTGCCGTAACCGTCTCCGAAGCCGGGGGCACGGCTATTCAGAATGCCAGAAACTATCAAAAAATGAATTTACTGTTCAATCAGATTGAAGAGAATGAACGTTTTTTAAGTGATATTTTAGACTGTATTCGGCCGCAGCTCCTGGTGGTTGATCGTAATAAGCATATAGTTCTGGCCAATCGCATTGTCCTGGAACAGCTCGGCAAACCGGAAAATGAGGTTTTGGGGATGGAATACAGTGACCTCTGCCCCTCCGATGGTGCCGGGGGGCTTTGTCCTGTTGAGCAGGCTTTAAAGACGGGGGCAAACGCGGTTTATGTGCATGAGGTAAACCTTGCCGATGGCAGGCATTGGTTTGAAAGAAGCGCCTCTCCCATGTTTGATAAGGATGGGCGGGTGGAATTTGTCATCGAAATTGTCCGTGATATTACCAGCCGGCAGCGGCATGAGGACGAGAAGATGGAGTTGGTTAAATTACAAGGGGTGGTCGAAATGGCTGGAACCGCGGCTCATGAGATTAATTCGCCGCTTTTTGCCGCCCTGGGCACGGCGCAATTGCTGGCGGAAGATCTGGGCGGTGAGGATTCAGAAAATATGGCAACCATTATTCGTAATCTTAAAGCAATCAAGGCCCTTACCCGCAAGATGACCCGTATGACCGGCTTCAGGAGCCGTGATTATATAGGCGGTGCTAAAATTGTGGAAATGACGGATTGATTTCAGAGTAACTATTTTGGGTATATGCCCAAAAGTAACAATAACCGCCATACTGTAATTGTTAGGCCGCAGACTTAAGCGATCAATTAGCTAAACCAAACTTCATATAACCCAATAGTTGTAAGCGTTTCAGGGGCGCTTACCAGCAGACTAAGCCTGACTAAAGGAGGTGCCGCAGAAAAAAATACGTTCACTGCCTGAGGAGGGGTGTTGTAATAATAGGCACTCCTGACAATTTACCCGCAAAACAAGAATGTTAATTAGAGGAAATAAAGAGGAGGTATGGTATGAGACGAATTTCGGTGGCCTGTACTCTAATAATCGCTTGCCTGTTTTTTGCCTATTCAGGGGCCCAGGCAATGGAGGCAAAATTAGGATCTAAAGCAATCACTGCCGGCGGTACAATCAGCATTAAGGGCCAAATAGCACCCGGCAAGGATCTCTATGTTGTTATCAGTTCAGACAAGATGTTTAGAGCCGCTGATGCCTTGGGCCCCAAGGAGAAAAAGAGGCTGCTCAAGGGTAAAAATGGTAAGAACGTCTTTGGTGATACCGCCATTCCGCCTAATTATTATATAGTTACCAATGCCCCTGATTCATTGGCTACTCCCAAGGTAGTCTGGAAGGGACAGACAGACGGCATCTTTGCCTTTCCGCCCTTCAAATACAAGGTTAAGGTCAATAAGATTAAAAAATGGGCTGATATAAGTCCGCAGATAAAGGGCTTGCTTGGCCCGATTAATTCGGCGGCTCAATGGAAATTTCTGGCCTTTACCCATGAAAAGAAATTTGGGATTAATACCGTTTCCAAGGAAAAGCCTCTCGGCGGCGGCAATGCCCGTATGATTATGACCGGCTATAGTCAGCAGCCGGAGGCCTGGAACAAAGGGGTTTCTCTGACTCTTGACAAGGCGACCGGTAAGTTCACAGTGTCCATGGCCCCCTATAAAAATCTGGCTCCTGATACCCGGATGGCAGTGTATGTCAACGGCCAAAAGGTTGATACCTTTAAAATCAAAAAATCAGGTTTCTTCTTTAAGACCGCCAATATTTATATGAGCCCCTTTACGGTCTTCGGCGGGGCCTTTATTATTGGTGTCCTCTTTGTGATTATGGGGGCTGCCGGTGGTTTATTCACTGCTGCCTTCCAGATTACGGTACTCGGTACCAAGGGGCCGGTGGGGGTTAATGCCGGTAATACCATTAAGCCCACCAACCTCTTTCTCACCCTCTGCTCGCCGATTACCGGCCTGATGAATTATTTTAAGGAAAAGAGATTTGCCTATCCGGTGGCAATTCCCTTTGCCATCGGCATTGTGAGTGGTGCCTTCTTCATCGGACCGCCGCTCTCCGCTAAATATTTGAATCTGGCCTCTTTTAAATTCTATCTTGGTATTATCTGCTTCTTTATAGGTGTCAAACTGTTCATTGAATCGCTGCCCGGCTCAATTGCCAAGAAAAAGGCCATGAAGGCCATTGTCCAGAAATTTAACGCCGCGGTTAAGGAGGCCAAGTCCTCCGGCAAGGCAATGGAAATGGGTAAAATAGAATTTGATAAGTTTAATTTTATCAATTTCGATATGCGCTTCTGGGGTGAGACCTTTGTCGCCCGGCCGCTGATGATGCTGATTGGCGGTATATTTATGGGGATAATTGCCTCGTCATTTGGAGTCGGCGGCGGCTTTATGTTTATGCCCTTTATGACCACTATGGTGGGTTATCCCATGTATCTCGCCGTGCCCATTGCCTTGGCCGGCACCTTTGCCACCTCCACCGGGGCCATTGCCAAATACGCCCTCATGGGCTACCAGCCGGACTGGATTATGGCGGCTCTGATTGCCGCAGGAGCTATGTGCGGCGGGATAGTAGGGCCTAAAATCCAGAAAAAACTGCCCGAGATATTTCTTAAACGAATGCTGGCTCTGGCGCTTATTATTGTCTTTATGAAATACACCAGTCTGCTGCCGTTTATGCGTTGATATAAGGGCAGGGACTTTATAAAGGAGAAGGACATGAAAAAAACTGTGTACTCAATATGCGGCATGTGTACGGTGCGCTGCCCCATTCGAGTAGAGGTAGAGAATAACCGGGTGAGCTGGATTGAAGGCAACCCGCATTTGATGGATCACGCCCTCTGTGCCAGAGGTTCGGCCGGGGTGGCGCTGCTCGATGACGATGAGCGTCCTCAGCAGCCGCTGATCCGGGATGGGGGTCGGGGGGCCGGGCGCTGGCGGCAGGTGAGTTGGCCCACGGCCTATGACTATATCACTGAAAAATTAAAGAAGATCAAGAAGGAGTATGGCCCGGAATCGGTTGTGCTGTCTTCGCGGGGCGGGCCCTGGCAGTCCATGTATAAAACCTTCATTCATGCCTATGGCTCACCCAATTATACCAATCATGACTGCACTTGCGGCCGTAATACTCATCACGCCAGCATGTCGTTAAACGGTGTGGGCCGTAAGGGTTTTGCCTATGACATTAAAAATACCCGGCATCTGGTACTCTTTGGCCGCAACTATTTTGCCTCGCTGCAGATCGCCCAGGGTAATCAGATATTGGATATGCTGGATAATGGCGGCCGGCTTACCTATGTCGATGTCCGGCAGACCATGACCGGTGTGAAGGCGGATCGTTTTTTCCTGGTGCGGCCGGGCACTGATTACGCCCTGGCCCTCGCGGTGATTCACGAGGTGATAAAGAGAAATCTCTATCCTAAAGATTTTATTGATAAATACGTCAGCGATTTCGACGAATTATGCGCCTTTGCCGAGGAGTATACCCCGGCCTGGGCGGCTAAGGAGTGTGGAATCAAGGAAAAGGCGATTATGGCCTTTGTTGATGAGCTGGCGGAGGATATGCCAAAGGTTATCTTTCATCCCGGCTGGAATTTGTCCCGCTACAAGGATTCCTTTTACGTTAGCCGGGCGCTGCACATCCTTAATGTCCTGATGGGCAATATCGAAACCGAGGGCGGTCTCTTTATTCCCAAGGGCCCCGGCGATTGCGGGAAAAAGGGGATTCGCATCCTTGACTGCCCGAAACCGGATATTAAAAGGGGTGACGGCGTGGGTTGGAAATACACCCATTTCGACAAGGGGCCGGGACTGGCGCATCTCTTTTTTGAGGCCATGCGCAGCAAAAGCGAAAACCCTTATCCCATCAAGGCCTGGATTGCCATGCGTCATGACCCCTTCTGCGGTATGCCTGAGCCTCAGCGCCAGAAGCTGCTCTTTGACCGCTGTGATCTCCTGGTCTCCATTGATACTCAATATAGTGAGTTCGGCTGGTACTCCGATGTAATCCTGCCGGAGTCCTCATACTTAGAGCGTGATAATCCCATCTGTCTGCAGAAGGGGGCCAAGCCGCGGCTGATTGTGCGCCGTAAGGCGGTGGAACCGAAATATGATACCAAACCCTCCTGGGAGATATTTAAACAACTGGCCGACCGCCTGGATATCAGTGAATACTTCCCCTATAATACCATTGAGGATCTTTATGCCTGGCAGTTGGAGGGTACCGGCTATACCATCAGGGACTTTGAGGAGAAAGGCTTTATTGACCTGTGTGATGAACCGATCCCCCTCTATGAGGCGGACAGGCTTAAAGACCAGTTTAAAACCCCCTCCGGCAAGATAGAAATTATCAGTAAGCGCTTAACTGATGCCGGTCTGCCGTCGTTGAAGCCCTATGAAGCACCGGATAAACCGGTCAGGGGCATGTTCCGTCTGTTATATGGCCGTTCTGCCGTCCATACCCACGGCCATACCATCAACAACCCTCTGCTGGAAGAATTGATGCCCGCCAACACCCTCTGGATTAATAAGCGGGCCGCGGCCAAACTGGGAATAAAGGATGGCGATCTGCTTGACGTAACGGCGAGTGATGCCAGTTATTCCGGGACAATACACGCCTATGTGACGGAATTTATTCACCCCGAGGCCGTCTATACCGTTCATGGCTTTGGCCGTCAGATTCCGCTCCAGACCCGGTCTTATCATGCCGGTCTCAGCGATCAGAAATTGATGTCCGGCAAGCTTGATGACTGGGACAAGGCAGGTGGTGCCATCAATCTCTGTGAGGCCTTTGTCTTTGTGCAGCGCAGTATGCGTAATCCCAAGAGGAGGATTGAGTTATGAACAAATATCTGATCCATCTCAATTCCAAACGCTGTATAGGCTGTCACGCCTGTGAGGTTCATTGTAAGATTAATAAAAATCTGCCGGTGGGGCCTATTCTCTGTGAAATCAGTCATAAGCCCCTTAAATCCGTTAAGGGGGTGCCGAAGACCGAATTCTCCTTTCGCTCCTGCTATCATTGTGATGATCCATTCTGCGTCCCGGTCTGTCCCGTGGGGGCGATGATCAAACGTGCCGATGGAATTGTCTATGTTGACCAGGAAAAGTGCATAGGGTGTATGGCCTGCGCCGGGGCCTGTCCGTGGACGATACCGCAGCTTAATCCGCAGACCAATAAAGCGATAAAGTGTGATTATTGTTTAGAGCGGGTCGATCAGGGCCTGAAGCCGGCCTGCGTCACCAAATGTACCACTCATGCCCTGAAGTTTTTATGTCTGACCGAGATATAAGCAGTCGTCTCCGTGGTTGAGCGCTCCATGAACACCACCCTGCACACGTTCCAACGTAAGCGATATACCGATGTAGTCGCGGGCTTGGAACGTGCACAGGGCTCCCGCCCCTGAAACGCTTATAGTTAGGGGGGTATATGAAGTTGGGTGTGGTTAATTGAGCGCTTATATCCGAGGCGGTAGGCAGGTAAATAATATATGTTTGAACTTAATAATTTTTTAGATAAAATTTACTATGGGGGGATTGTGCCGTTCTTTGTCATGAGCGGCCGGGTGCTTTATTCTGTCTTTATTCAACCCATGGTTTGTCTCCATTTTCCTGTCTGGCTGCAGGTCTGTGTGCTTGCTGTTTTAACGGCCTTTTGTTCATTCGCCCTGCGTTACTTCCTGCGGGTTGATGAAAAAACAAGGCGTTTTAACGAGGAATTCTCCCGGAAGCGGGAAGAGCAGCAGGCCTTGCAGCTTATCACCGACAAGTACAGCCGGGAGGCCTTGTACCGCATTACCGATGAAGAGCTTAACGCCCGGTATAATTATTTTTTGGCCCATCATTATGCCCGTTATGTCATAATTTATATGCTGCCGCTCTTCCTGACTCTTGCTTGGCTAAACCAGGTCTATTCCGCCGCCGTTCTTGGCAATCCCTTTGTGATTATAATACCGCTGAATAATTTTGGTGTTCAGGGCCTGTCCGTCACCTTCCTTTTTCTGCTCACCTATGTAATCAGCCTGATTATTGGTTTCCGGCTCCAGAAAAAATGGCAGCCATCGTCCTGACTCTGGGACTATCAATCTTGTATCAGCGACTGTACTCGCCGGTTCCTCCTGTCTATGCAATTTCCACCTATCTGTTTCCAGGTTTCCGATGGCATGCCCATACTTTTCATAATATAAACATAGTATAATAGAGAAATTCTAATGATGATGATGATGATGAAAATATCAGCATTGCAGATTTATATGAAAGATATGAAAGATATGAAAGTTACCCGCCGGCGGTGTTGGCCTTGCCGTGACTCTCATATAAAATTGAATCAGTTAATATGGGGGGAGAATTGTATGATTGAATTTATGCGGGAGGCCATTAATCTGGCCGTGAATAAAATGCGGCAGGGGCAGGGCGGTCCTTTTGGAGCGGTTATTGTTCAGCGCGGGGAGATTATAGCCAGGGGCTGTAACCGGGTTACATCTACCAACGATCCCACCGCCCATGCCGAGATTGTTGCTATTCGCGAGGCCTGCGCCCGCTTAGGTGATTTCAGACTTACGGGCTGTGATATTTATATTAATTGTGAACCATGCCCCATGTGCCTGGCCGCCATTTACTGGGCGGATATTGCCCGGATCTATTACGCGGCTGATCGCCGGGACGCGGCTGACAGCGGTTTTGCCGACGCGGAAATATATATGGAGATTGGCCGGAAGCCCGCGGAACGAAGAATTCCGGCGGTGCAGATGCTGCGGGCCGAGGCCCTCGCGGTCTTTCGTGAATGGCAGATGAAGGTGGACAGGGTAGATTACTGACCAACCATAAGCGCTCACAGGTGGCGGTCTGTCAAAATAAAAAATTGACACATCGTAGTACATCGCTTATATATATCAGTAAGCGCTCATATGAGTAAATAATGATATCAATGGTTCTGCATATGAAACAACTGGCTCAGTTTGTAAAAGTAATTGGTGACAGTAACCGACTCGCAATTATCAAGGCAATAAGTAATAAGGCTTGTTCTGTAACGGAAATCATTAATGCGACAGGCCTCTCTCAAACCTTGGTCTCTTTTCATCTGCGAAACCTGCGGGATAGCGGCGTGGTAAAGACAAGGCGCGAGGGCCCTTTTATCTACTATAGTCTCTCGGATATTAACCTTCTTGATATTCTCGATCAGTTAGCAGTTATGGCTGGTCTGCGGGATAATTTGTTTAGCGTCAACCATTCTGTAAAATCACTTAAAATACATACGCAAAGGAGGTGAATATTATGTGGTGGGGTGAAAATGGATGTGGGGGCATGATGGGCGGCTGGTGGTTTATGCCGTTTTTTGGTCTGTTCTGGATGTTTGTTTTCCTTTATGTAGTCAGCAGGATTTTTGGAAACGGCTCGGTTGGCCGGAGATATGATACCGGCGAAAATAATTCGGAGAATATAAGACCATTACAAAACGAAATATACGAATTGCGCCAGGAAATTAAAGCCTTGCGCGATAATAAACAAAATAACAGGAAGGAGGATGTTGATGCCCCGTAAGTTAATAATTTTATTATTTGTTATCTTTTTTTCCGTTCCTGCCTATGCGGCAGCAAGCTCGCAGTTTTCCTTTCAGGATATTAATGGGAAAACGTATGATTCCGCTGGGTTAAAGGGAACTGCGCTGGTGATTTATGTTGGCTCTCACTGGTGAGGCAAGTGTAAACATGAAGCTCCTGAGTTACAGCGAGCATATTTGGCATATAAGAACCAAGGTGTTTTATTTCTGGGTGTTTTCGCCATGAGCGAAGTGAATGATATTAAAGAGTTCGCCGCAAAATATCATCTCTCTTATCCGGTGGGTCAGGAAAATGGGATTGCTGAGGCCTTGGGCGTAACAGGTATTCCAGAGTTTGTATTTGTTGATAAAGAGGGGCGGATCGTAAAACGTCACTCTGGAAACTTAAGTTATAATGAGTTGGTCAGAAGGATTAAAGGGTTGTTGAAACAGGAATGAGGGCTGTTCGATGAATATTAGTAAAGATAGTTTGGAAAAACTTAATCGGTCAGAAAAAACAAAACTGCTTTCCGCCCTTATGGCATCCCTGCTGCAAGATCTTGACGAGAAAGAAAAAAAAACTCTTCTCCAGGAAATTGTCTCCTGCGGGGGGAATAATCTCCAGGTCATTGATATGGTGGAGCATTGAATTAAGGAGTGTAAGGATTCAGGTGTGAATCCCATAGAGATGAGCAGAGAGGTTATGGCGGCAATCAGTTACACCTATGACCTGGAATCATATTCGCCTTCGGAATTGCGGAGCTTGTTCGATGACTGGCTTTCAGAGATTGAGAGTTTGGTACTCAGGTTTGTTAACAGTCAAAGGCAGGTAGATCCGGATACAATTGCCGTCCATCTTAATCTCAAGCGCAGCACTATTATATTTATTTTGGGTAAACTTGCCAGGGAGGGCCGAATCTCCATGCATGCCACCGGCACCAAGCCTGACAGTATAACGAAGATCGCCGGTAAAGGTAAAATCCAAAAGTTGAGGAGGAAAAAATGAAAGAAAAACTTGCCAGCGGTGGGGCTGTTACCACGGCCTTTGCCTATTCGTTGTGTTGACAGCTTCCCTTGATCCTGGCCAGTTTCGGCCTGGGAAGTTTTACCATGTCCATGTGGTTTGCCCGGTATCGCTGGCTTTTTCTGGTGGCAACCATAATTCTTCTTGGCTTTGCCTATTACAGCACCTATAAGAACAAAAAAAATAACGGCCCCTGGAGTTTTAGAATACTGCATGGCACTACCGCGCTGAGTTTAGGGCTGGTAATTTATACTTTGTTAATCAGGTAAAGAGGAGAATGTATATGTCAGAGCAGGAAAAAAGTGCTGTAACGGCTTCCAGTTGTTGAACCCCTGGTGATACTGGCGGTCGCCAGAAACAAGACGCTGGTCTTTTGGCAAAATTATCGGATAAATTCTTTAAGGGAGGCCAGGCGCGATCCAGCGCGGCCTCTGACAAAGGCGGCAGCCGTCAGACCGAGAACTGCATGGTCTGTGGTGAAAAACTGCAATATCACGAGAAAGCCGCTGAGCTATCCTGCAGCTATTGCCGGCGGCAGGATACCGGGCATATCGTTTGTCCCAATGGCCATTATATCTGTGAGCAATGTCATAATCAGGAGGCCATGCGGGTTATTGAGGATATCGTTTTCGGCACGGATTCGCAAAATCCTGCTGAGATTGCCGAATTGGCCTTTAGCTTTCCTGGTCTGCCAATGCTTGGCTGCCCCCATGCCTATATTGCCGGCGGTGCCTTTATGGCCGCTCTCAAAAATAACGGCGCGAAAAATATCAGCAATGAAGAGATTAAAGAGGTTTTTAAGCGTACCGGAAAGCAGGCTCATGGCGGGTACTGTGGTCTCACTGGAGTCTGTGGTATTGCTCCGGCCCTGGGCGCCTGTATAAGTGTCTTAACCGGTTCAAAATGCGGCAAAGACAAGGAACAGCG
>DRPV01000290.1 GCA_011330685.1 Desulfobacterales bacterium | reverse complement strand
TTTCAAGAACCATGGAGACTACAAAGTTATCTCGGTTGACGGCACCCTGTCAATCCAGGAGGTAAGCGACTCCATCATGAAGCAGCTGGTTTAAAGCTCCAGGGGCACGAGGCCTTAGACCTCGTGCCCTTCCCTACCTTATCTCTTCGTAATATTTCTGGATGTAACGCTGGGAAAATTTTTCTACCTTGTTTATACTGGCAGCGTGATTAACAAATAAATCACCTGTTTTTACCTTCGCCAAGAGCTCTGTTACATTATCCCGCACCCGTTCCCATACATTCCGCCTGTAAGCCGTGTCCAGCGCGACAAGCTCTTCAGGTTTAGTCCGGCAGCGTTTATAGTAACCCGGCAGACTGAACTTCAGCCCCCACAACAAGATTAAAGCCGCGACGATACCAAAGCCGGCCAGCGGCATAATCAACTGTTCCGGCCTGACCACGCCGGTGGACAAGAGAGAGGTCAAAAATGGGTGGGCGGGGAATCCGTATAATCCCCGGCTGACCAGATCCAGGAACAAGAAGCAGAATCCCCCGGCCAGCAGGGCATTTCTCACCGTCCGCCAAAATATTTTCTTGCCGCCCTGGGTAAAACTCCACATGGCCTCGGCCACCATATGCAGCTCCTGGGTCTGCTTATCAACATTCTGTAGAACGTGGCTTATGCGCAGCCCCGGGGCCTTTAGAATCAACTCCTTCAGGTGCTGCCTCTCCGAAGCCCATACCATAAGCTCATCCTGGGCCATGGCCATATCCGGGGCATAAGTCAGATAGATACGGGGAATATCCTTGCGGCCCGTCATCTGCGAAAGATTCCAGCACAGAGTACCGTAAGAGCGCACCAGATCAGCCAGATTATCACATTCGTCAATTCGGCTCATGACAAAGACGATTCGATCCTCACCCGCGGCCTCGGGCAGGGTATTACGAATGGTCTCATAGGTTTCCTGAATTGTCCCGGCCTTATGGGGATCAAACATCAGGATTATCAAATCAGCGAGACGGGCGAATTCCTTCACCACCGAGGAATAGTCATAACCGCGATCCTTCTCCGATACTGAATCGAGCATTCCTGGGCTGTCAATGAGGGCCAGATTTTTAAATTCCCCGGCGTCAACCGTCTTCATCTGAAAATGGGCGATAAACTGTTCACCAAAGGTCTTGAATCCGGTAAAGGGCATGCGTTCGTCATTTACCAGATCAGCACCCGGCACATCGGCCTCACCCGCTCCCGGCTCCGGGGCGGTAATCAGGGTAAATGAATCATCGGTGGGGGCCTGCCCCGTCCTCTGAACCTCACGGCCCAGCAATTCATTAATCAGGGTCGATTTACCGGAGGAATAATTGCCGAGAATTAAGACCAGCGGCTTCCATTTCAGCATGGCCTCCATATCAGATGAGTCGGTATGATAACGATTCAGCATTGGGGTAAGCTTGGCCTGAACCTGATTCTGAATCTTTTTCAACAGGGCTTTTTCATTCATATTTACACCTGATATATTTTTTTATTGCCGGCCTGCTATAATTTATCATTGCAAGGTTATAACAGGCGGCCAAAGGGCAGCGGGCATATTTATCCTATCATGGCATCCAGTCTTTAAAAAGACTTTTTTGTTTTTTTTACTTTTTTACTAATAACGCTGATTACCGGCAAATAGTTCTTGATGCCAGACAGTCTTTTAAGCTAAGATTTTTATTACGAGTGAATATTGTCCCAATATTAATCCCAGGAGTTTTTGAGATAAACCTATGGCCTCCTTTATTCTGACCCCGAAAAAGGTAAACGCGGTGCACGAGCTGATAGATGACAAACTCATCAGAGCCGGGGTGAAAAAAGTTATGATCATTGATGAAGCGGGCAATATAATCACGGAATGCGGCCACGATCCGGCGATTACCGATCCCACCGCCCTGGCCGCCCTAACCGCGGCCAATTTCGGGGCCACGGCCCAGATCGCCAGACTCATCGGTGAAGAGGACTTCACCCTGCTTTTTCATAAGGGTGAAAATTCCAGCATGTACTTCCTCCGCCTCGATGAAGAGTTAATCATGCTGTCAATATTCAGCGACGAGGTTTCTCTCGGCCTCATCAGGTGCCGCGCGGATGAATTACTGACCCCGGTTAAGAATATTTTAAAAGGTTCTGATAATGGCATTAATTGATCTCGGCAAACGAGAAATACACTGTAAAATAGTATATTACGGCCCTGGCCGCTGCGGCAAAACCACTAATCTCATCTATATCCACCACGCCATGACCCCAAAGGCCAGGGGCAAGATGGTGACCATTGATACCAAGGGCGACCGCACCCTGTTTTTCGATCTCCTGCCCCTCCATCTTGGCTCGGTGCGGGATTTTGATATCCGCATCCAACTTTACACCGTGCCGGGTCAGATCATGTATGAAGCCACCCGCAAACTGGTATTAAAGGGGGTTGACGGCATAGTTTTTGTCGCCGACCCTCTCCTGGTGCGCCGCCAACGTAATAAAGACAGCCTCGCCGGGCTCAGTAATAATCTGGCCGAATTGGGGGTAAAACTTGCCGAGATTCCCATTGTCTTACAATACAACAAACGCGATCTCACCGAGAGCGAAATTCCGACCTTGGGGGTCAGCGAATTATCCAGTGACCTTAATTCCGAGCTCCAGGCCCCGGAATTTACGGCAACCGCCACCCTTGGCGAAGGGGTATTTGAAAGTCTGCGAGCCATAAGCAAACTAACCGTCCATCAGGTCGCGGAAAAAAACCGTCTGTTAGATTAACGATCTTAAACACAACCATGACCGGAGTATAACTGTTCACCGCGGAACAGTTACCGTTAAGCAAAGGGTAATATCATGTCAGAAAAGGGCCAGGCTAATTTTGCCGATCAAATCGATGATGCCATAGATGAACTATTCACCGCCAGAAGAGCCATCGAGATTGACCCCTTAACCAATGAGGTGAAAGAGCTTGCAGGCGCTGAAGACGCGGCACCTCAGCCGGCACCTGAAGACCGAAAGGCGGAGAACTCCCCTTCGGCAGACAGTCTACCCCAGCCGCGCAGCACCCCGGCCTGGGTAGACAGCCCCCCGGAATCAGAGAGCAAGGGGAAAACAGCAGAAGACAAGCCCGGCGGCCAGCTCAACCTCCTGCTTAAACGCCTTGACCAGACCTTTCTTTCCCTCGACTGGGAGGTTTCCAAAACGGGAACCGATGATTT
>DRPV01000289.1 GCA_011330685.1 Desulfobacterales bacterium | reverse complement strand
GCGATATTAAGCTGCTGGCCATGATTGGTGCCTTCCTGGGCTGGCAGTCCCTGCCCTTTGTGATTTTTGTCTCGGCCCTGTTGGGGACGATTGCCGGGATATTCGCCATGCTTGAGCAAAAAAAAGGCGGTAAGACCGTTATTCCCTACGGCCCCTTTCTGGCCGTTGCCAGCTTCATCTATCTCTTTTTTCAGCCCGAAATCATGTATTATTTCAAGGTGTATTATCTCAGTCGGCTGGCCTAACGACGGGCCAGATCCAGAACCTTGGTGTATTGGATAATGCCGTTGGCCAGGCCGTCGGCCAGGTCTTCAAGATATTTATGCTGGCGCAGACGTTTGGCCGTCTTCGGATTGGTGATAAAGGCAATCTCGGTCAAAATGGAGGGCATCTGGGCGCCGATGAGGACAATGAAGGGTGCCTTTTTTATGCCATGATTTTTGATCCCGCCGTAATCTTTATCCATCTCATCAACCAGGTTCCGGTTAACGATATGGGCCAGCTTGGCGGATTCCTGTTTCTTGGAATTATGCATGAGACTGCTCAGTATCTTCTGTAAGTCGCTGATATTATGGGCTGAAGTGGCATTCTCACTGGCTGCGAGGCGCATATTCGCCTTATTGTTAGTTAAATCAAGATAATAGGTCTCAATACCATGGGCCTTTGGTGAGCGGGCGGCGTTGGCGTGAATGGAGATGAAGAGATCGCCATCCTTGGTGTTGGCAATGGCTGTACGTTCCTCAAGGGGAATAAAGACATCTCTGGTGCGGGTCAGGATTACTTGGGCCCTTAATCTGCTGCGCAACTTACGGGCCAGCATCTTGGCCACCTTTAAAACTATATCCTTTTCCCGCAGGCCGCCGACTCCAATGGCGCCGGGATCTTTACCTCCATGCCCCGGATCAATAATTATTCTCTTTATTCTTAGCCCTAACTGCTGGGCCAGGGTGGGATTTTTGGGGACTAAGGGGGCGGGGAGAAGGGTCTGAGCCCTGGCCCGTCTTTTCACCCCCTTGATGTCGATAACAATACGGAAGGGCTTCTCCAGATTAAATATTTTATAATCGGAGACACTGTTCATATCCAGAACGACCCGGCCTATACGCGGCTTATACTGAGCGCTGCGCAAACGCCGCAACAGGCCGTTATGGATGGGGATGGTCTTCTGCATGCGGCGGGAGATCCGGCAGTTTCTGAGATTTATATAGAGGCGGCGCGGGTGGTCTTTTTGTTTTTTTAACAAAAACCCCTTATAGATTACCGGTTTGGAGGTCTCGATGACCACCCTGGTGTAATCCTTCGTTGACCAATGGCGCAGATTCTTGAGAACGGCTGTTTGCATACCAGGGCCGGGGGTGGCCATATGGAGGGCCATTTTAGCGTTGTGGGCCGCGGCCCTAACCCTGACGGAACGGGCCTTTTCTTTCCGGGCCTGAGCCGCCTTCCAGCGCAGTAAATCCCGGGCCGCTTTTTTGAGCATATCTCCATTGGGATATACAGCCAGCAGGCGGGCCAGGGTGAGGGCGGCATCTTTATAATCACCTTCGGTCAGGGCGTAGATGCGGGCGGTATGGTAGAGGGCGTCATCGGCGTAGGGGTGTTTGGGGAAGAGGCTCGCCAGGTCGTCATAATAGGTGAGGGACTTGTGCAGATAGTCCTTATTGTTGAAGCGTTTATACATCTTGAAATAGATATGGCCCAGGGTCAGGAGGCTGGCCGGAGCCCGATCGGAATAGGGATTGGTCTTGTAGGCTCGGACGAAGGCCCGGGCCGCGGCCTGCCAGTTATTTAAGCGGGCGGTTTTGGGGCTGAACTTTATCTCGTTATAACGGGAGCGGGCCAGGTTGTAGCGTTTGACGGTAAGATGACCCTGGGATGGGGCTGCGAGGAGCGGGGCGGCAATGAACAGGACAGTAAATATAATTACGGCACAGATTTTGGGGCGGATAGTAATCATGTAACTAATCAGTTATTCTCGGTGGTTTGGGCCAGGCCCTTTAATTCATACAGCATGGTAAGCGCCTCCATGGGGCTCAGGAGGTTGGGATCCACCCCGGCCAGTTTAATGTGCAGGGGGTCGGCGGCCGGGGCAAAGAGTTCAAGCTGAGCCGGGGCGCCGGGCCGGGTTCGGACGGTATCGCCGCCGGTAATACAGGGCTTGCCATATTGATTAAATTCACCCTGCTCGATATTCTTTAAAAGTTCCTTGGCCCGCTTTATTACCGGGTCTGGTACCCCGGCCAGGGCCGCGACTTGAATACCATAGCTTTTATTGGTGCCTCCGGCCAGTAATTTATGGAGAAAAATTATTCTCTCATTCCACTCCCGCACCGCGATGTTGAAGTTTTTTACCCTTTTACTGGTTCCGGCCAGTTCAATTAATTCATGATAATGGGTGGCGAAGATGGTTTTCACCCCGCGGCCGTTTTTGTTTATCAGATCCTCGGTGACGGCCCAGGCGATGGCCAGGCCGTCGAAGGTACTGGTGCCGCGGCCTATTTCATCAAGAATTACCAGACTTTTGTCGGTGACGTTGTTTAAGATATTGGCAGTCTCATTCATCTCTACCATAAAGGTGGACTGCCCCTGGCGGAGATTGTCCATGGCCCCCACCCTGGTGAAGATGCGGTCAACGGCCCCGATTACCGCCTTCTGAGCCGGAACAAAGCTGCCCATCTGAGCCATGAGGACGATGAGGGCGGCCTGGCGCAATACGGTGGATTTACCGGCCATATTAGGGCCGGTGATAATCAGCACCTCGTTTTCCCGCTGATCGAGGTGCAGATCGTTGGGGACGAAACGCCCGGCGGGCAGGGCCTGCTCAATCACCGGATGGCGGCCTTCACTGATGATGATCTCACCCTTGTCATTAACCTCGGGCCGGACATATTTATAGCGTCTGGCGGCCTCGGCCAGGCTGGTGAAGAAATCGAGCCAGGCCAGGCGGCGGGCGGCGGCCAGGATTCGAGGGCTTTGGGCCGCGGCTTCGGCCCTGACCTCGGTGAAGAGCCGGTATTCCAGCTCAACCCGTTTTTCCTCTGCTCCCAGCACTTTATTCTCGAATTCCTTCAACTCCGGGGTGATGAAGCGCTCGGCATTAACCAGGGTCTGTTTACGGATGAAATAATCCGGTACCCTAATACTTTGCGCCTTACTGACCTCAAGATAATAGCCAAAGACCTTGTTAAAGCCGATTTTTAGATTATTGATCCCGGAATGTTCCTTTTCCCGGTTTTCCAATTCAAGAATCAGGCGTTTTCCGGAGGTGGATATCTCCATTAGTTCATCTAATTCGGCATTAAAACCAGGCTTTATTAATTTCCCATCCCGCAGAATAACCGGGGCCTCCTCCCGAATGGCGCGCTCAAGCAGGGCGGCAAGATCGTCTAAGGTGTCCAGCTCCTGGTGTATTTCACCCAGCCGTTTGTCGTCCGCGTCCCGCAGTTTGGCCCGCAGCCCCGGCAGTTCCTGGAGGGAACATTTAAGGGCGGTGAGATCACGGGCGTTGCCCTGCCCCAGAACCATCCGGCTGTTGAGCCGTTCAAGATCATGAATCTTGGTTAAGCCCTCCCGCAGGTCTTCCCGGAGGGCGGCGTTTTTATAGAGATAACTCACGGTGTCTAACCGTTCGTTGATGGCCGCGGGTTCGCGCTGGGGCTCAAGGATGTTCTTTTTCAGCAGACGGGCTCCCATGGGGGTGCGGGTAAAATCCAGAACCTCCAGCAATGAGCCCTGCCGCCTGCCGTCGGCAATGCTCTGGGTGATCTCCAGATTGCGGCGTGATGATTCGTCAATTATCAGCAGGTTGTCAAGCTCCATGGCCGTGATTTTGGCGATATGGGAGAGGCCGGTTTTCTGGGTCTCGCTGACATAGGTGAAGAGGGCACCGGCGGCTGTCAGGCCGGTGCTGAAATTTTCGCAGCCAAAGCCGGCCAGATTGGCGGTTTTGAAATGCTCGGTCAATATCTCGTGAGCCGAATCAGGGGCAAAGTCGGTCTTGGGGCGGGGACTGAGAAAAATATCCGGCAGCACCTGACGGACAAACTGGAGCAGCTTGTTAAAATTTTCGGCGGTCTCCGGCAAATCGGGGTAGAGAATCTCCTGGGGCTGACGGCGGATTATCTCATCGCCTATGGTGCGCTGCTCCTGAAATTCACCGGCCATAAATTCACCGGTGGACAGGTCGATAATACTCAATCCCCAGGGGCCGGTTTTGCGGGTCGGCGGGCTAACCGCGGCGATATAGAGATTACTCTTATCGTCTAAGAGCTGTTCGTTGGTCGCGAGACCGGGGGTAATGACCCGGATGACCTCGCGCTTGACCACCCCCTTGGCCTCTTTGGGATTTTCGACCTGCTCACAGATGGCAACCTTGAGTCCCGCTCTGATTAATTTGTTTAAATAACCAGTCGCGGCATGATAAGGCACGCCGCAGAGCGGCACCTTATCCTTGTCGGCCTTGCTGTTGCGGGAGGTCAGGGTAATACCGAGAACCTGGGAGGCGGTAACGGCATCATCGAAGAACATCTCATAAAAATCTCCCATGCGGTAAAAGAGGATGGCATCCTCATGATCGGCCTTAATCGCCAGGTATTGCTGGAGCATGGGGGTTAATTTTTTACTGATTGTTTTCTTGTTTTTCATGGCAATAAATTATTTTGAACCGCAGAATATCGAACAAGGAATATCGAATTTCGATTTTTTTTAAAAACTTCTGCGGTTCGACATTCTTTGTTCGATATTCGATATTGCAGTTTTTGTAACTACTCTTTTCTGCCCTCTGTCTTCTGTCTTCTGTCCTCTGTACCCTGTCGTGCCAGTGCCTGGAAATCGGGCAGCAGTTGGTCGAAGGTATTATCAATATGCTCGGGGATACTGCGAATCTCGGCGGTGACGGTCATGAAATTATGATCCTCCTGCCAGCGCGGCACCACATGAAAATGGAGATGGTCTGCCTGTCCCGCCCCGGCCGCCGCGCCGAGATTAAGGCCGCTGTTAATGCCGTCGGGCCGCAGATGGCGGCGGAGAATGATGATTGAGTCCTTGAGCATGGCCATGAGGGCGCCGGCCTCGGCCGTACTGAGCCCGGTTATATCAGCTACATGCCGGGCCGGGGCGATTAGGAGATGGCCGTTGGCGTAGGGAAAACGATTCAATAAGACTTCACAAAGCCCATCTTTATAGAGCAGCAGTTGTCTCTTGTCGTGAGTAATGGCGGCGGGAAAATCAAAGATGCAGCCCTCCCTGGTGCCTGCCTGGCCGAGAATATATGACATTCGCCATGGCGCCCACAGGGTCTTCACGAGCGTGGAACCTCATAAATTTCGGCCTGTAAATCCTGGCCCGCCTTTAAAATGGCGTAGGTGCCGGGGGCTCCAAAACGGCCGCTGCTCATAAAGGCGCCGGGGTTTATAATCAGGGTCTCGCCGAGGCGGTGACAGACCGGACGGTGGGTATGGCCGTAGATTATGCAGTCTATGGGGCCGAATTCGTCTAACAGTTCCGCCTCAAAATCGTAGGCCTGACTGACGCATTTATGGATCAGGCCGATTTTAAAGCCGTTTATGTCAAGCTCCAGACGGCGGGG
Organism: Desulfobacterales bacterium; assembly: GCA_011330685.1. Classification (GTDB taxonomy): domain Bacteria; phylum Desulfobacterota; class Desulfobulbia; order Desulfobulbales; family VMSU01; genus JAADIV01. The sequence continues at coordinate 6,366 of DRPV01000289.1, read as the reverse complement.
CAGAAGGCGGCGGCCGGCAGTATCGCACATATTACCGTGAACGGCGTGGATCTTGCCGAGGCCGGTGAAGGCGGCCAGGATATCTGGTGAGGTTAAATCTCCGGCATGGAGAATTATATCCACCTTGCTGAAACATCTCTTAACCTTTTCTTGAAAATCAGGCGTAAGCCTGGTTTGGTGGGTATCCGACAGGATGCCGATTGTTGTGGAGTTCATTATACTTCCTTGTCGTATAATAGTTTTGTTAGCCCTTCCTAAGTGGCCCAACTTATCATGAACCAACAGTTGAATGCAAGAATATGAGGGGGCAAAAAAATTATCTTATATCACAAAGGTGAATTTTTTATTGAAAAAAATAAAAAAACGTGATAACGCTGTCTGAAATTAAGTGAATAGCCGTTCATTTTATTTTGTATTGTTTTTATTCATTGGCCAGTTTGAGTGTTAATACGGATGGATTTGAATAAAGTGCTTGACGAAAACAGGTTGGTAATTGCCGAGAAATGGCTTGATGCCGTTTTGGCGACCTACCACAAGGACGGGGCACGGTTCTTTAAGAAGCAACAGGATCAATTTGCGAATCCGTTGGGTTATAATGCCCGTACCGGACTTGAGAAGATGGTTAAGGAGATTGCTCAGGGCGGTGGGCAGGAGGTTCCGCCGGAGCTCAAGCAGTTCATTAAGCTGCGGGCTGTCCAGCAATTTACCCCCGCCAAGGCCTTGGCTTTTATCTATGACTTAAAGCCGATAATTCTGGAGGTCTGCGGTAAAGAGGCGGGTGATCTGGATGTCAAGCAGTGGCTTAAAGTTGAGGCGCAAATAGATAATTTGGCCCTCATGGTATTTGACCTTTATATGGCAGCCCGCGAGTTGATCTATAAGGTAAAATATGACGAGTTAAAGAGTGGTAATGCCGGTGTGGCCGCGGGTGGATGTCCATCCGGGGCTGTGATTCGTAAACATAATGCAGAAAAAATGGAACTAAAGGTCATTCGTGATTGTTAGTTCTGTGGTCAAACCCTAAGTGAGGTAGCTGTAAATGAAAATTCTTTATCCCTTCATCGCCGTTATCGGTCTTATCGTCATCGCCTTTCTTGGGGCCGAGGCAGGACTAAGTTCATTGTTTGGCATTGTCATTCCTTATCTGGCAATTATCATCTTTCTTGTGGGATTTATCCGCAAGGTGGTGGACTGGTCTAAATCGCCGGTTCCCTTCCGGATTCCCACCACCTGCGGCCAGGCGAATTCGCTGCCCTGGATCAAACAGAATAAGATCGAATGCCCCTCCACCATGAGCGGCGTCCTGAAGAGGATGTTTCTGGAAATCTTTCTTTTCCGCTCCCTGTTTCGTAACACCCAGGCCGATATCTATGACGGCCCGAAACTGCGTTACGGTTCCAGCAAGTATCTCTGGCTCTTCGGGCTTATGTTTCATTACTCCTTTCTGGTGATTATTCTGAGACATATGCGGCTCTTCACCGATCCCATGCCCTTCTTTATTCCTATCCTGCGCTTCGGAGACGGCTTCCTGCAGATCGGTACTCCGCCCATCATGATGAGCGACGTGGTTATTTTGACTGGCCTGCTCCTGCTTTTCTGCCGCCGGATTTTTCTGCCCAAGGTAAGATTTATCTCTCTGCCGGCCGATTACTTCCCGCTTTTCCTTATTTTTGCCATCGCCTCCACCGGTTGTTTGATGCGCTATTTTATGCGTACTGATGTCATATATATAAAAGAACTGGCCGTGGGTCTCGCTACCTTTCATCCCACAATAGCCGGTCATATCAGCCCGCTTTTTTATATTCATATTTTTCTGGTCTCCAGCCTGCTCATCTACTTTCCGTTTAGTAAGCTGATGCATATGGGCGGGATTTTCATGAGTCCGACCAGGAACCTCGCTAATAACAGCCGGATGGTACGTCATATAAATCCCTGGAATGATCCCAATCTTACACCTCATTCCTATGCCAGCTATGAGGATGAGTTCAGGGAGTTTATGGTTGAGGCTGGTATTCCTGTAGACAAAGAGTTACCGCCTAAGGCCGAGGAAACACCGGCCGCGGAAGAAAAGGCCTGAGCCTTTGATACTTTGATAATTAGAGAAAGTTAATGACAAATCTTCCAGTAAACTCAGCAGAGTAAGGACGAACAATGGCAGATATGAAAGCAGATGAACTTGGGGTTAGCGTCGCGCGTGATCCATCTATGATGACTCACGCAGTTCCCACCAAAGACTGGATGGACATCGAGGCGGTCTTTAAACCTGGCAATTATTGCTATCCGGCCAAGACGAGTATAGTCGAGTATCTTGGCAAGGAACTTCCGCCTGGGGTCATGGGCCCGGCCCGTGATTGGGATGTGGAGAGCGATGACTGGAAGCTTCCTGATAATTGGAAAGAGATAATTATTGACGGCCTCCGGCAGCGTCTTGATAAATTCCGTTCCTTAAAGATCTTTATGGATTGCTGTGTGCGTTGCGGGGCCTGTGCCGATAAATGCCACTTTTTCCTGGGCACTGGTGATCCCAAGAATATGCCGGTTATGAGGGCGGAGCTTATGCGCTCGGTATATCGGCATGAGTTCACCAAGGCCGGTAAAATTCTGGGCCGCATGGCCGGTGCCCGGCCTATGACCTTCAAGGTCTTGAAGGACTGGTTCATGTATTATTACCAATGTACGGAGTGTCGGCGTTGTTCGGTATTCTGTCCCTACGGTATTGATACAGCCGAGATTACCATGATGGGCCGTGAACTGCTTCATCTCGTGGCGGTTAATATCAACTGGGTTCTGGAACCGGTTTCCAACTCCAACCGAACCGGTAACCATATGGGACTGCAACCCCATACCTTAAAGGAAAATGTTGAGTATCTCTGTGATGATATTGAGGAGATTACCGGTATTAAGATAACTCCCTCCTGGAACCGGAAGGGGGCGGAAATCTTGTTTATTACTCCTTCGGCGGATCTGTTTGCCGAACCGGGGATTTATACCTGTATGGGCTATCTGCTGCTCTTTGAGCATCTCGGGCTGGACTATACCTGGAGTACATATGCCTCTGAAGGAGGTAATTTCGGTTCCTTCAGTACCAACGAGTTAATGAAAAAGCTGAACGGTAAGATGTATGCCGAGGCCAAGCGTCTCGGAGTTAAGTGGATACTGGGCGGCGAGTGCGGTCATATGTGGCGGGTGGTTCACCAGTACATGGGAACTATGACCGGCCCGGCCGATTTTCTTGAGGTGCCGAAATCTCCGATTACCGGGACGGTTTTTGAGAACGCGGCCTCCACGAAGATGACCCATATAAGTGAGTTCACTGCCGATCTGATTCGGCATGGGAAATTGAAACTGGATCCCAGCCGTAATGATCATCGGATAGTGACCTTTCATGATTCATGTAACCCGGCCCGAGGCATGGGATTGATTGAAGAGCCGCGCTATGTTTTAAAGCATGTCGTCAATAAAGTTCACGAGATGCCTGAAAATACCATCCGCGAGAAAACCTTCTGCTGCGGTTCCGGAACCGGACTGAATACCGGTGAGATTATGGAGCTTCGGATGCGGGCCGGTCTGCCGAGAGCCAATGCCGTACAGTATGTTCATGATAAACATGGGGTTAATACTCTTTCCGCTGTATGTGCCATTGACCGAGCTACCCTTAGTGCCTTAATGGGTTATTGGGTACCTGATGTTGAGGTTACCGGTGTTTCCGAACTGGTCGGTAATGCCCTTATAATGGATGGTGAAAAAGAGGTGAGGGAGACCGGACTGCGGTTTGAGGCCCTTGCCGGAAGTGAAGGTGATGCCAATGTATGATAAAGGAAAGGTTATAACCGGTTTGGTAATTTTTGTACTGATTGTTACCTTCCCGGTCTGGTATAACGTCAGAGGGGCGCAGCATATTCCCAACCCCAAGATATTGACCAAGGTCAAGCATTGTGTCAAACCGCTGGATTATATGCGGGCCGATCATATGAAGCTGCTGATTGACTGGCGGTATGAGGTCGTGCGTGAGGGTGACAGGGCCAAGGTGACCGTTGATGGGGTTCAGTATGAAAGGAGTCTCGTTAATGGTTGTATGAAATGCCATGTCAGTGAGAAGAAATTCTGCGATCAATGTCACGAATACGTCGATGTGAACCCCTATTGCTGGGATTGTCATATTAAGCCCAAGGAGACCGAGTAAATGGATGTTAAAAGAAGAAAGTTTCTGAAAATTGCAGGCTTGTCTGCCGTAGCAGGACTTGCCGCTCCTTCAGCTTTTAATTCATTATTAAAGGGCGGTGAGGCAGCAGCGAGTGAGGAACCGCACAGGGGTGGCAGCGCCGAGAGTGAGGGCGAAGGCAGCTCGAAAGCCAAAGGCATACAGTATGGCATGGTCATTGACCTGCAGGTGCTGGCGAATAATAAGGGACTGGCCGCAAAATGTTCTCATGCCTGCAATGTTGATCATAATATTCCGCAATATGGCAATCCCAAGGATGAAATTAAGTGGATATGGACGGATGATTACGAGCACAGCTTCCCGGAGCATAGTCAGTACAAGCGTAATGAAGAGCTTGATAAGCTGCCGGTCTTGTTGCTCTGTAACCACTGCGCTAATCCGCCATGTGTAAGGGCCTGCCCCACCAAGGCGACTTTTAAGAACGATAAAGGGGTGGTTATGATGGATTATCACCGCTGTATCGGCTGCCGGTTCTGTATGGCTGCCTGTCCTTATGGGGCACGAAGCTTTAACTGGCGGCGTCCACGGGAGAAAGATGCCAATGGTAATTATAAGTTTTTCCCCGACGGCGTTAATATGAAGTTCCCCATGCGGATGCGCGGGGTAGTGGAAAAATGTAATTTCTGCGCCAAACGGTTATCTGAGGGTAAACTGCCCTCCTGTGTTGCGGCTTGTGGTGATACCAAGGCCATAGTGTTCGGTGATATTAATGATCCTAATTCAGAAATTGCCCGGATACTGGAAGCCAGATACACCATTCAGCGTAAACCGGCTGCAGGTACTGAGCCCTCAGTTTTCTATATCATTTAAGGTGAAGTCATGTTAGAGAAGGCGTTAGAAGGTAGTAGCAAATATTGGGCATGGATATTTTTCCTCCTCGGGGTGATAGGCATTGGGGCGCTGTTCTATGTCCGTCAATACAATTATGGTCTGGGTATCACCGGTATGAGCCGCGACGTTTCGTGGGGGGTTTATATCGGCCAGTTCACCTTTATGGTAGGTGTGGCCGCCGGCGGTGTTATGCTGGCTCTTCCTCTTTATATTCATAATTATAAGGTCTTTGGCAAGATCGCGGTTCTCGGCGAGTTCATGGCCATTGCGGCGGTGGGCATGTGTTTGATGTTCATCACGGTTGATCTTGGTCAACCCATGAGAATTATGAATGTTCTTATTCATTCTACTCCTCATTCCATGCTCTTCTGGGACATGATCGTCTTAAACGGCTATCTGTTCTTGAATGTGGTTTGCGGCTGGGCGATTCTGCACGCCGTATATAAAGATGTACCGCCGCCCAAATGGGCCAGGCCGTTGGTTATTCTGTCGGTTCCCTGGGCCTTCAGTATTCACACGGTAACGGCCTTTCTGTACTGTGGTCTGCCGGGGCGGCATTTCTGGCTCAGCGCCATTGTCGCTCCCCGCTTCCTGGCCTCGGCCTTTGCCGCCGGGCCTGCCCTGCTGTTGCTCATCGCTCTGCTCATGAAGAGAATGAAGCTTATGGATCCAGGTAAAGAGGCGGTTCAGAAGTTGACTACGATTATTATTTATGCCGCTATTGCTAATCTCTTCTTTATCGGTCTTGAGTTCTTTACCGCTTTTTACAGCCGGGTGCCGTCGGATATGGCTACCCTTGATTATCTGTTCTGGGGCGTTAATGGCTTTCATAATCTGGTCATGCCCATGCGTGTATCCCTGATATTCGGAATTGTTGGAGTTGTCGCCCTGCTCTTTAAGAAAATCCGTTTTCATGAAGGCTGGCTGTCGCTTTGTCTGGCCCTGATCTTTCTTTCGCTCTATATTGATAAAGGGGTCGGTTTTGTGCTGGGCGGTTTTGTGCCCAATCCCTTTGAGCGGATTACGGAATATCATCCAAGTGTTACTGAAATCGGTATCACTATTGGGGTCTGGGCTGCCGGTGCCTTGATTCTTACCGTACTCTACAGAGTGGCGCTCAAGGTGGAGTTTAAGAAAGACGACTGAGCAGTTCGTCCCCACCTTTTAAGTGTTTAATAAAAAAGCAAGCTTCCCTTTGGGATGCTTGCTTTTTTCGTTTAGAGTTTGAAATTCTCGGACTTTTCCACCAATAAATTATATCTTGCTTATGAAAAAGAATACCGTTCTGGATTATATCGGTCATACGCCCCTGG
>DRPV01000288.1 GCA_011330685.1 Desulfobacterales bacterium | reverse complement strand
TTGAAGCATACTTACGTATTCGAAAAGGTCTAAATGGACAAAGACGGGGTGCAGCTGAACAGTTACTCAGAACCATCTGTTATTTTCAAGGGAAGAAAGGGCAAATGGTATTGGATCAAATCCGTACCATCGATAAAAAAAGACTTGTTAAAAAATAGGAATTATAAGCAAAAAAACTCAATTCAAAACTCTATTATTACTCCAAGAGCTATTTTCCTTATAACATCTAAAAATGGTCTACCGGTTTTAGACGGCGGGTGTTGAGTCGCGCCGGGATGGAGGATGCCATCCCGGCGCAATTCAGGCGGGTTGATTGAACGTTTACAGGTTTAGAGGTAAGCGCTCCATGAACACCACCCTGCACACGTTCCAACCCCGCGATATACCGAAGTATAATCGCGAGGTTGGAACGTGCACAGGGCGGCGCCCCTGAAACGCTTACAGTTATGGGGTTATATGAAGTTGGGTGTGGTTAATTGATCGCTTATGTTTAGAGTTACATCCATGGTTTACCGACCGGCAGTTTAATTCCGGAATCACCCCAGATGGTAACGCACATAAGATACCAGGCTAATAAAGCGCAGACGATAAGATCCCAGGCGGCCAGTGTACCGGCCAATTGACTGCCGATTAATTCTTTAAGGTCAAGGCCGATGAACCCCAGCAGCAGGGTGAGAAAAAGCAGAGCCAGGGCGGTGTGGTGCTTCATGGAGGCGACGAACAGCATAAAGGTAAAGAAAGTCCACATCAGGAGAAAAATTCCCAGATCATGGCCGGTGAATTTCAGTACGGGGTACATCTTGACTAATTCTGCGTTGGTGCCGAAGATCAAATAAAAACACAGGGAAATCCAGAAGGCCCCATAGCCCGAAAAAGCGCAGAATCCAAAATTGTTGCCGGTTTTAAACTCAAGCATACCGGCAATTAACTGGGCGCTTCCACCAAAAAAAATACCTAACCACAGAACCGGGCCTATACCGACAAGTCCCAAATTGTGAAACTGCAGGATCAGGGTTGTCATTCCGAATCCAGCCAGTCCGACTACTGCCGGATTACCCAGGGATATCTCTTCAGCCATTGTTGCTCCTCCTTGTTACGTTAACAGTTATGATCTTTCTATCCATTTTTACCGCCTAATTGCCGCAAAACAATTGTCGGCAAAAGTTTCCGCGGGGGATGGCGGCAGGCGGCAGTGAGTAAAATTACATGGGTATAATTACCAAAGATTTTAGCTGTTGGCCAGTATTTCTTTTGGAAATACTGGAAATGAAAAAAAGTGGCGGAAGAGTGGAAAAACGTGACGAAAAACCATTCTCTCGTAGGCTGGCTTTTCCAAAGGTGGTGGGAAATCAATTTTTTGTATTTTTGTATTCCGGGGTGATTATGGTCGGGCGCTCGGCAACGGCGATGGTTACATCCCGCCATTTTTTCTTGCGGCACAAGAGGTGGTCGGCGGTTGATTCCAGGATGGCGGCGGGCTCTGCTACTCCGTAAGCGCCGGTGTAGCGGTAGACGGTTGCTGATTGTTGTATGCCCTTGACGGTATTGAGACGGGCGGCGGAGTAAAAATTTATCGGCAGCTCATTTTGACGGGCAAAATCAAGCAGGCCCTCTTCGTCGGCCTTTAAATCAATGGAGGCCAGGCTATCAATGGCGGGGCGCAGAAGATTGAGCTCCCGGCATATCTCATCAACGGCCGATTCCACATCCTTTACCTTTACCCCCCTGTTACAGCCAATTCCCAGGATAATATTCCTTGGGCAGAGAATGGCGGCGTCGGCTGCCTGACGGCGGTTACTGATAATTATATCGGCCTGGGCGCAATCAGCCGCCTCAAAGTCCGGGGGTAATTCTCCCCTGATATTGTCGAGATGGACTTTAAGCCGGCCATTATTTACCAATTTGGCGCTCAGGGTGATAAAGCTGCCCTTTACTAAACGGAGCCTCTGGAATCCGGCCCAGAGATCAAGGGGGGTAAGGCCCAGGGTGTCGGAGGAGGTGGTGATTACGGCCTGGCCGTCCGCCGCCTCCGCCGCGGCTCGGGCCAGTTCATTGGCCCCGCCGAGATGCCCGGCCAGGAGGCTTATGGCGTATCGCCCGGCCTCGTCCATCACCACTATACCCGGATCGGTCTTTTTGTCTTGCAGCAGGGGGGCGATTATTCGTACTACAATGCCGGCGGCCATTATGAAGATAAAGCCCTCATAATGGGGCCAGAGTTCCCTGATAGCCGTCTTTATATTGCGGCCCTCAAGATTGATGATCTCGGCCTTGAGGGCTGTGGACAGGTGTCTGGCAAGCTTTCTGCCGCCTCTCGTCAGGGCCAGAACAGCCGTCTTCATGGTGCCAGGCGCTCAAGATGCCAGTCTGCCTCCCGGCGGGAAAAATGGAGGCGGTCATGGAGGCGAT
>DRPV01000287.1 GCA_011330685.1 Desulfobacterales bacterium | reverse complement strand
TTAAGATCTAAGAAATATACCTCCTCTTTAATGCCAAAGGCCTTGAGGACCGTGGGGGATAATCTACCAAGTTCACCAAGGTATTTGCCGGCTGACTCGATGGTAAGAAACAGTCCCTGAGCGCTGTAAGGGGCCTCGGAGTCCATAGTAAAATGGGCTTCGAGGCGAATTTCATTTAATAAATTCTCAATAATTCCCTTGGCATCATAGATATCAAAGAGAGGGGTGCCAAAATGTACCGGCGGCCCGTCTAATTGTCGACGACCACTGAAGACGGCGCAGAGATGCTGTTCTTCAAGGGGTTGTTGCTGACCGTCTACGGGCAGAAAAACCTTGCCAATCTCAAAAAGTTTCAAGTCATTGTTCTGGTGATTTATGTTATGACGGGCATTCTCAAGCAGGCCGGGCAGGAGGGTGGTACGCATGACGCTTTGTTCCTCGGAGAGAGGATTCATGATCTTTATTGTCCGCCGTCTATGGTCATTCTCCTCAAGGGCCAGTTTGTCAAAATCGGCGGGATCGGTAAAGCTGTAATTAATGGCCTCGGAACAACCAAGGCCGGTCATTATACGACTAACCCGGCGGCGGAGCAGACGGTCTTCGGCTTGGGAAGAAAAGGTCATTGGTACGGTGGGCAGGGTGGTGGGGATTTCATTATAGCCTTTTAAACGGGCAATCTCCTCCACCAGGTCTATTTCTCGTTCCAGATCAACCCTGAAACTGGGCGGAGTAACCAGCAGGGTATCTTCATCTACCTTGGTGCTGGTTACTTCAATGGCGTTCAGCATGGTGCTGATTTCCTCTAAGGTAAAATCAGCACCGAGCAGGTTGGAGGTGCGCTGTACCTTGAAATTTATTGGCTTAATCTCCGGCATAGTGCCCTGACAGTCAACCATGGAACCGGCGGGCGTAGCTTCGCCATAACGTACCATCAGGGAAATTGCCCGGTTCAGGGCCTTAATGGTACCCTGGGGGTCAATGCCGCGCTCAAAGCGGTATGAGGCATCGGTGGAGAGCTTTAAACGGCGGGCTGTACGCCGGATAGATACCGGATTAAAATAGGCGCTTTCCAACAAAATTTCGCAACTGGAATTGTCAACCTCACTGCCACCGCCGCCCATGACTCCCGCCACCGCGGCAGGCTTATTTTCATCGCAGATAACCAGCATGTCAGGTTCGAGAAGACGTTCAACCTCATCAAGGGTGGTGATTTTTTCACCATTCAGGGCCCGGCGGACAATGATTTTGCCGCCGCTGAGTTTGTTAAAGTCAAAGGCGTGCAGGGGCTGGCCGTACTCCAGCATGACAAAATTGGTTATATCAACAATATTATTAATGGGGCGTAAACCCACCGCGGTAAGCAGGCGCTGGAGCCAGGCCGGGGAGGGGCCAATTTTGACCCCCCGCAGGAGTTGAGCAGCGTAACGGGGGCAGAGGACGTTGTCTAACACCTCAACGGAGAATGAGGCGCTACCGGCAGCCGGTATGTTGCCTGAAGTTTCCGGCAGCTTTAATGAGGAGCCGCTGAAGGCCGCTATCTCTCGGGCAACGCCGATGACGCTGGTACAGTCCGGGCGGTTAGGGGTGAGATCAACCTCAATCAAGGTGTCTTCAAGATTAAGGGCCTGCCGCAGGCTCTGGCCCGCCACGCATGATTCAGGCAGCTCGATAATTCCGGCGTGACTGTCATTTAAGCCTAATTCCTTCTCAGAGCAAAGCATTCCCTCGGAAACTTCGCCCCGCAGTTTTGATTTTTTGATCTTAAAACCTTCCGGCATGACAACACCGGGCAGGGCAATGGCGCTGAGCAGGCCGGGCCGCACGTTAGGCGCGCCACAGACAACCCGTTTCACCTCTTCCCCCACCTGAACCGTGCATAAAGAGAGATGGTCGGCCTGAGGATGTTGAGCAACGGTTATTACCTTGGCTACCTTAATCTTAGAAAGGGCCTGGTATAACGGGGTAACAGCATCTACCTCAAGACCCAGCATTGTCAAACGTTCGGCCAGATCCTCGACTGACAGATCGAAATCGACATATTGTTTGAGCCAGTTTACGGTAAATTTCATTATGGTATCAGATTGGTAAAATTAAGATAAAACGTAACCATTCAGCTGCACCCCATCTTCGTCCGTTTTGCCCTCCTCACGTACAGGGGGTACAGACTCAGAGGACAAAACGAACGAACCTGGAGCACATCTGAACGGTTACGGTTCCTAGTTTAGGGTAATTTGTTGCCTTTGCTGAATAGTTACGATAAAACATCATGTTCGCCGTGCGGGCATAACGGATAAGCGTAGACTTCGGATAAGCGAAGACTCCGCACCATAAAATCAGAATACGCAAGAGCAGACAGTCCGCAGTTCTAATCACCGCAGGTGCTGACTATACTGTCCCCTGGCTTCTGCCCTCTGGCTTCTGTCTGTTTTCTGAATTAGAATTGTTTTAAAAATCGTCGGTCGTTTTCATAGAACAGGCGGATATCGGTAATGCCGTATTTAAGCATTGCTATCCGTTCAACGCCAAGACCAAAGGCAAAACCACTGTATTCCTCCGGATCATAGTTGACCTTTTTGAAAACTTCGGGGTCAATGAGTCCGGCGCCAAGGATCTCAAGCCAGCCGGTCTGTTTGCAGACCCGGCAGCCCTTGCCGTGGCATATTACACAGGCGATATCAACCTCGGCGCTGGGCTCGGTAAAGGGGAAATAACTGGGGCGGAAACGGATGGCCGTTTTTTCATCAAACATTCTGGCGATAAAGACCGCCAGGATGCCCTTTAAGTCGGCAAATGACACCTTGCGATCAACCAGAAATCCTTCTACCTGATGGAACATGGGAGTATGTGTGATGTCGGAATCGCAGCGGTATACCTTGCCGGGGGCGATCATCCGCAGGGGCGGGGCGGCCTTTTCCATACTTCTGACCTGCATGGGTGAGGTATGGGTACGGAGAAGGACATTATCGTCAACATAGAAGGTGTCGTGCATGTCCCTGGCCGGATGGTGCTTGGGGATGTTCAGGCCCTCAAAATTATAAAAATCCAACTCTATGTCCGGGCCTTCCGCAACCGTAAAACCCAGACGTTCAAAGACAGAGCATATCTCCTCCATGACCTGAGTTACCGGGTGGCGTTTACCAAAGGGTACAGCCCGGCCGGGCAGGGTGAGATCCGGCTCACCGTTGCCGGCGTGCCTGTTCCCGCTGCTGTCAGCCAGGGCTGATTTCTTGGCTGAGAAGACCTCTTCCAAGGTGCGCTTGCAATCGTTGGCCAGTTTACCAAGCCGGGGACGCTCCTCTTTGGGAGCCTGTCCCAGATTACGCATCAGGGAGGTAAACATACCCTTACGGCCAAGATATTTGACCCGGAATTCTTCCAGAGGCCCGGCCTCCTGGATGACCCGGAGAGCGGCCTCGGCCTCTTCCTTTATACGTTGGAGCTCAGCTTCCATGAATTAAGAGGCGGCTTCGACAACCTTGGAAAAGGCCTTGGCATCAAGAATCGCCATATTCGATAAAACTTTACGATCAAGTTCAATATTGGCCTTTTTGAGACCGCCGATAAACTTGCTGTAAGAGGTGTTGTTAATTTTGCTGGCCGCGGATATACGGGCAATCCATAATTTACGAAAATCGCGTTTTTTCTGGCGGCGGTCCCGATAGGCATAGCAGAGAGCGCGATCTACGGCCTCGGAAGCAGTTCTGATTAAACGATGACGGCCGCCGACATAACCTCGGGCCATCTTTAAAATTTTATTTCTCCGGCGGCGTGCCTTAAATCCACGCGTTACTCTGGGCATCTTAATCTCCTTAAAATTACGACTAAAAAATACTTTGGCCTTGTAGAGGCTAAAAAAAACTATTCAGCTTCCGCAAGGCCTGATATCCAATTGATATTCTTACAGATAGGGCAGCATGCGCTTAACGCTCTTGACATTAGAAGAGTCAAGCACGGTACTTTTGCGAATACCCCTTTTCAGTTTAGTGGTCTTTTTGGTCAGGATATGACTGCCAAAGGCCTTATTACGAACTATTTTACCGCTGCCGCTGGCCTTGAAACGTTTGGCCGCTCCGCGGTTGGTCTTCATCTTGGGCATGACTTCTTCTCCTCTTGCTTTATTTAGGGGCGACAAACATAACCATCTGCCGGCCTTCCATCTTTGGTTCCTGAACAATCACCGCGATATCCTCAAGGGCGGCGGCTACCATTTTCAGGGTTTTATAACCCTGGCTGTCGGCGTAAACTATTTCCCGGCCTCGGAAACGAACTGTGACCTTGACCTTGTTTTTGTTCTCAATAAATTTCCGGATGTTTTTGACCTTAAAGTCAACATCATGCTTTTCAGTCTTGGGCCGCAGTTTAATTTCCTTGGTTTCCACCACACTCTGCTTTTTCTTGGCCACCGCCTGTTTTTTGCTCAATTCATAACGATATTTGCCGTAATCCATGATTCGGCAGACCGGAGGCTCGGAATTTGGTGATATCTCGACCAGATCATAGCCATCCTCTTTCGCCTTGGCCAAGGCCTCTCTCGTTGGCATAATACCGAGCTGCTCGCCACCCAAATCAATAACTCTGATACTCTGTACTTTGATCAATTCGTTGATCCGCGCCCTGGCCTCTCTGCCGTTTTGATCCTTCCTTCTACCTTTTTTGATACTCCACCTCCAACTTGTGGTTTTGTTGTATTATTAATTCAGCGTTGGGATACAGCTATCTTGTTTAATCCGCTCAAGAAATTCACTGACGGTCATGGCCGGCAGGTTCTTGCCGTCACGTAAACGGGCGGTAAGGGTATTATCTGCCACTTCCTGATCGCCGATAATCAACATAAAGGGAATTTTGTTTAATTGAGCCTGCCGTATTTTATAATTCAGTTTTTCGTTGCGCAGATCCTTTTCAACCCGAATTCCGGCCTCTCTTAACTGTTTGTAAACCCCTTTGGCATATTCATCCTGGGCCTCGGAAATGTTAAGGATAATGGCCTGGGTCGGGGCCAGCCACAGGGGGAATGCCCCGGCGTAATGCTCTATAAGTACCCCGAAAAAACGCTCAAGAGAACCCATCAAGGCCCGGTGAATCATGATGGGCTGATGATCGTGGCCGTCCTCTCCGGTATAGCTCATGGCAAAACGCTCCGGTAGATTAAAATCAACCTGAATGGTGGAGCATTGCCAGGAACGGCCGATAACGTCTTTAATTTTTATATCAATTTTAGGGCCGTAGAAAACTCCTTCACCCGGATCAATTTCGTAACTCATGCCTCTTTTTTCAAGGGCATGTTTCAGGGCGTTGGTGGCCCGCTCCCAGTTCTCATCACTGCCGACGGATTTTTCCGGCCGGGTGGAGAGATAAACCTCATACTCCTTGAAGCCAAAGGTCTGGAGGATGTTCATATTGAGGTCTAAAATGTTGAATATCTCGTCTTCCAACTGCTCAGGCAGGGTAAATATATGGGCATCATCCTGAGTAAACCCCCGAACCCGCATCAGGCCATGCAGGGCACCTGTACGCTCATAGCGATACACCGTTCCCAATTCACACCAGCGGATGGGGAACTCCCTATAGCTGCGTTTACGTGTCTTGTAGATGGCAATATGAAAAGGGCAGTTCATGGGCTTGATCTGGTAGCTGACCTCATCCACATCCATGGGCGAGAACATGTCGTCAGCGTAGAAATCAAGATGCCCCGAGGTCTGCCATAAATCACGTTTGGCTATCTGCGGGGTATAGAGGAGCTCGTAATCATGCCGGAAATGCTCATTCTTCCAGAATTCTTCGATTAAGCTGCGAACTCTGGCCCCCTTGGGTTGCCAGAGAATTAGGCCCGGGCCGACCTGCTCGTTAATGGTGAACAACTCCAGTTCCCGGCCGAGACGGCGGTGGTCTCGTTTTTTGGCCTCCTCTAAGAGCCGTAAATGGGTGCGCAGGGCCTTGGCATCGTTAAACGCGGTGCCATAAATACGCTGTAACATGGCATTTTTTTCATCGCCACGCCAATAAGCGCCGGCCACCTTAATCAGTTTAAAAGCCCTTAAACGGCCGGTACTCGGCAGGTGCGGGCCCCGGCATAGATCGACAAAATCACCTTGTTGATAAAGGGATACGGTGTCGTCGGTAATATCGTTGATGATTTCCAGTTTGTAATTCTGGCCTTTACTCTTAAACAGAGCTACGGCCTCTTCTTTGGATACCACCTGGCGGCTGAAAGGTAAGTCGGCCTTGATTATTTCCTGCATCTTAGACTCTATTTTCTCTAAATCATCACTCGAGAATGGAGAGTCCTTGGCGAAATCATAGTAAAACCCGTTGGTAATGGAAGGGCCTATGGTTACCTGAATCTGGCTGCCGAATATATCAAGCACGGCCTGTGCCATAATGTGAGCGGCACTATGCCGTATAATGTCAAGTCCTGTCGGGCTGTCGGCGGTGACGGTCTCTAAGACAGTGTTATCCTGCAGGGCGGTGGAGAGATCCTTTAAATCATTACCGATCTTAACGGCCAGCACCTTTTTCCGCTTCTTGCTGGAGCAGATGGTTTTAATGGCCTCGGCGGCCGAAACCCCGTTCGGCAGCGCCTGAGCCGGGCTATTATCTATGGATATGTTGATTGTCATTATATGAAAAGTTACATATTTAATATCTGTCTTGGTTGACCAGACCATTGGCCAATGGCCGCTTTAAAGAATAAAGGATGGAATGGTAGGCACGAGCGGATTTGAACCGCTGACCTCTTGCGTGTCGAGCAAGCGCTCTAACCAACTGAGCTACGCGCCTATGACAGAAATACAAACGACGGACGAGTAGTCCGACAAACGAAATTAATTAACAATTAATGTTTGTTAAGTCAAGAATAATATATGGTAAAAGCGGAGGGATTAATATTATTCCGGCTCTTGAGTCTGGCGCTGATTGATCATGGCCATGGCTGCCAGGGGGCCTTTTTTTACTATTAGTTTTAGGGCCGCCTCTATTTGCGGTATTCTTACCGATAGAATCTGACGTTCCGCGGCGGCGAAACGACCGAGGACAAAATCAGTTACTGCCATTGGTGCCGGAGGTCGGCCGATTCCAACTCGAATTCGGCTGAACTCTCTGCTGTGCAGGTGGTTTATTATAGAGGATATGCCCCGATGACCACCGCTTCCCCGGCTGTTGACCACCTTTACGCGGCCCAGGTCAAGGTCAAGATCGTCATGAATCACGATTATATCAGGGGCCGCAATATGAAAATAAGAAGCAATACGTTCCACCGCCTGACCGCTTTCATTCATAAAGGTTTCCGGTTTAACGAATAGCAGCCTTTCTCCCCATATTTCGGCCTTGGCCGTTTGCGCCAGCCATTTAGAGGGAGAGAATGTAAAATTATTATTTTCGCTCAGGTAGTCTAAAATTTGGAAGCCAATATTATGTCTGGTTCCCTGATATTTAGCCCCTGGGTTGCCAAGGCCGACAATGAGCAGCATTTTTATCTACCTTTGGAGGCTGATGATTATCACGTGGTTTGAGACGAAGGTAACCGTTCACCTGCACCTGGGGCACATCCGGAGTCTTCGCTTTCCTGAACGGTTACAGTTTGAGTTGAGGGTAATTTATTGCCTCTGCTGAACGGTTACAGACGAAGAATAAAAAAACCGGAAAAAATGAACCTTTTTCCGGTTTCCGGCGGGGCCAAACTCCGGCGGCCGCTTATTCCGCTTTTTCACTCTCCGGCTGAGCGGCAGTCTCATCTTCCGCCTCTTCATCCTCAAAATCAGAGGCCTTGACGGTGGCATGAACTACCGCGATGCAGACGGTGTCTTTATCGTTTTTAATTTCAATATCGGCGGGTATTTCAAGGGCATCACAGCTGATTTGATCACCAATATTCAAAGAGCTGATATCGATCTCAATATAGTCGGGAATATCCAGAGGCAGTCCCTGTAAGGTAACAAAGGGCAGGCCAATGTGGAGCTCACCGCCGAGATCGACCCCTTTTGCTTTGCCGTTGAATTTAAGCGGTACCTCAAATGCTGTCGGGGTGTCGAGCTTTATTTCATGGAAATCAACATGAAGCAGGGAGTCATCGACGGGTTTGGTCTGGATTTCTTTAAGCATGACGTGCCGTTTAACACCGGCAATGTCAAGGCTGAATATGGCGTTTCGACGTTGCATCTGGAGTAAGGTGTGAGTGAGCTCCTTGCAGTCAAATTGAAGATGAACCGGGTCAATATGGCTGCCATAGAGGACAGCGGGGGTTGCCCCTGAACTTCTGAGACAGCGGTTGGCACCTTTACCAAATTTATTTCTTACCTGGGCGCTTAAATCGTATTGTAACATTTGCTTAAAACCTCCTGCACGGATTTTATCCGAAACTGATTTTTTTGTTTAATGGGCTGTGGGCTGTGTTCATGGAGCGCTTACTCTTATACAAACAATGAACTCACCGAATCCTCGGAGTGAATACATCTTATGGCATTGCCAATGAGTTCGGCAATGGAAAGCACCTTTATCTTGGAGCAGTTACTGACTTTATCCCGGAGCGGGATGCTGTCGGTAATAACCAGTGTTTTTATCTTGGAGGCCTCAAGCCGTTCAATGGCCGGCCCAGAAAGTACGCCGTGTGAACAGCAGGCATAAACATCACGAGCCCCTCTTTTAATTAATATATCAGCGGCTGAGCAGAGGGTACCGGCCGTGTCAACCATGTCGTCTAAGAGAATAGCGGTTTTACCCTCTACATCGCCGATGACATTCATGGCGGCGCATACATTGGCCCGTTCCCGTCTCTTGTCGATAATGGCCATATCAGCGCCGAGGCGTTTGGCAAAGGCTCTGGTACGTTCAACGCCGCCGGCGTCAGGAGATACCATAATAATATTGCTGCATTCCCGTTTTATATAATCAAGCAGGATGGGGGCGGCGTAGAGATTGTCAACGGGAATATTGAAGAAGCCCTGAATCTGGCCGGCGTGCAGATCCATAGTCAGCACTCGGCGAACTCCAACCACCATTAACATTTCAGCGACTACCTTGGCGGTTATTGGTACCCTGGGAGCAACTTTTCGATCCTGACGGGCGTATCCGTAATAGGGGATAACGGCTGTAATTCTTCTTGCTGAGGAACGGCGCATGGCATCGACCATAATTACCAGTTCCATAAGATGGTCGTTTACCGGTGTGCAGGTAGGTTGAATAAGGAAAATATCCCGGCCGCGAACATTTTCTTTGATCTCGACGAATATTTCACCATCACTGAATCTTCTGACTTCGGCGGTGGACAAGGGAATATCCAGGTGCTGACATATTGACTCCGCCAGCGGCCGGTTGGCGTTACCGGTAAAAACCTTCATGTCCTTCAACATACTTTTCATTCCAATTCCCTTGTGTATCCGGCAGCGGCCGGAATTTAATATTTTTAATATTATATGGCTGGGGCGGTAGGATTCGAACCTACGAATGCAGGCGTCAAAGGCCTGTGTCTTACCGCTTGACGACGCCCCAATAAAAAAACAGCATAAAATAGACCGGTTCGACCGGTCTTTGTCTGTCAGGTGTCAAGTTGGCCATACATCGCATAATTTGACCCATGGATAAAAGGCCCGGCAGGCCCTGGAGCAAATTTCTGCTTCATGGTGATTTGCGAATATGCCGAAAACCGTGGGGCCGCTGCCCGACATCAGGGCCGCTGCCGCCTTTGAATTAAGCAATCTGCCTTTTATATCGTTGATAATCGGGTAGCTTGCGGCGGTTACCGCTTCCAGGTCGTTAAATGGGAATTCGGTATCTGCCCAGCTCATGAGCCGGGTAATATCTTCCGGCAGTAAAATCATATTTCCTGATTTTGAATAGCCACATAAGATATCTGGCTTCTCAGCAGTTGTCAATCTAAAATTGTCATAAACCCATTTTGTGGAGACGGAAAAGCCAGGGTTAACCAAGACAAACCAGACATCCCGGATTCCCGGTAGTTCCTTTAATGTGGTACCTGTGCCGGTCGCCAGGGCGCTGCCGCCCGCGGTTATAAAAAAAGGTACATCCGCGCCAAGTTCGGCGCCCAGTTTTCTTAAAACGGCGGGAGAATAATCGGTGTTGAAGAGTTTATTCAGCCCCATAAGTACGGCGGCGGCATCACTGCTGCCGCCGCCTAAACCGGCAGCAGTTGGAATAGCCTTGTGGAGCTCTATCTCAACCCCGATTTTTAACCCGCTGTATTTGAAGAAGGTCTGGGCGGCCTTGAAGGCTATATTGTTCTCGTCCTCCGGCAAATTTGAACCGGGGCATGACAGCCGTATTTGCTGGTTGGCTTTTCTTAATAAAATTTCGTCGGTCAGGTTGAGCTTCTGCATAACCGACTTGATATTGTGAAAGCCATCAGCCCTGCGGCCGCAAACCTTTAAGGTCAGATTTATCTTGGCCGGAGCCTTAACAGCTATTTCAGTCATCAGGGCTTTTTGTGAAGTTCAGAGGCGGGGAGAAACGATTATGATATATTTGTAACCATTCAGCTGCACCCCATCTTCGCCCGTTTTGCCCTCCTTACGTACGGGGTGTACGCGGCGGAGGTCAAAACGAACGAACCTGGAGCACATCTGAACGGTTACAGTTCTGAGTTGAGGGGCAATTTATTGCCCTGGCTGAATAGATACGATATATTTAGATGAAAATCAGTAACCAAAAGTCTTGGAAATGCCTGACTATAGGTCGTTGTGTCCGGGGCCGATGGGGCTGTTATTCCGGCTCAGAGGTTAATTTCACATAACGCATCTTCAGGTCATAAATGCTGTTTTCTATAAGTTCGGCCTCTTCGGCACTGACATTACCTCTGGTTTTATCCTGGAGCATGGTCATGGTATCAATGGTGTGTTTGGCCATCAGCGGATCTTTGTGGGTCTTGCCGCTCACCGGGTCGGCAATTTCTCCAAGATGATAAAAGGCGGAGGTGTTTAAGGCCATAAAGAAAGAGGTGAAACTGACCTCGGGCATGACGCATTTACCGTCTTTTTTGATCATGCCCGGCGCGCAGTCACAGTCTTTATCCTGCCGTTTATCCGTGGTCATTATTAAATCTCCGGCATCTCTATGGTCATGGCCATATTAATATTATCTACTTCCAGTACCGCCTTGAGTTGTTCTTTGTTCAGGGTTTGATCGGTATTTAATAAAATGACATTCTGATCGCCGTCTGCTTCCCGGCCCACGGTCATATTCTGAATGTTAATCCCGAAGTTGGACAGGGTAATGCCAAGATTACCAATAACTCCCGGCACATCATTGTTGTGAACATAGAGCATGGGGCCGGTGGGGTGGGCCTCCAGGCGGAATGAATTAAGGCGTACCAGGCGCGGCTCGTTTTTACCGAATACGGTGCCGGCTAAGATGTTTTCACCCTCGGTGGTTTTAACGGTTACCTTTAAAAGGTTGGTGAAATCATCGGAGTTGTTGGTCTTGGACTCCGTGACCTTTATCCCCCTGTCCCTGGCAATCATCGGGGCGTTGATGAAATTTACCGACTCTTTAAGAATGGGGGTGAACAGGCCCTTAAGAAAGGCTACGGTTATGGGCTTGACGTTGAGGTCAGCCAGTTCCCCGACATATTCGATATTCACCTCCTGGACACCGCCTTTGGCGATCTGCATATGGAAGGAACCCAGGGTGTCGGCCAAGGTAATATAAGGGCCGACCTGATTCATAACCTCGGCGCTTACCGAGGGGACATTTACGGCGTTGGTGATGGTGCCGTTGTTCAGATAATCGGCGATCTGCTCAGCAATGGTAACCGCGACATTGAGTTGGGCCTCGGAGGTGGAGGCCCCAAGATGCGGGGTACAGATGAAATTATCGAGGCCTAATAGTGGGTTGTTCTCTAAGGTGGTGGGCTCTACCTCAAACACATCAAGGGCCGCTCCGGCTATTTCGCCGCTGGTAAGTGCCTCGTAGAGGGCCGCTTCATCTACAACCCCGCCGCGGGCGCAGTCGATGAGCATGGCGTCTTTTTTCATGAGTTTAAACTGCTCGGTGGAGAGCATTTTGGCGGTTTCTTTAATCAGGGGAACGTGGACGGTGATGTAATCGCTGCGGCGGCAGAGGTCTTCCAGGGAGACCAGCTCAATGCCCATTTTGTCGGCAATCTCTTTCGGCAGATAGGGGTCAAAGGCGATTACCTGCATATGGAGGCCCTTGGCCCGGTTGGCGGCAATGGAGCCGATACGGCCGGTACCGACAATACCAAGGGTCTTGCCGCTTACTTCCCGGCCGCCGAACTTTTTCTTTTCCCATTTGCCGGCCTTCATGGAGGCGGTGGCCTGGGGGATATTCCGGCTGAGGGCCATCATCATGGAAATGGCGTGTTCAGCGGCGGTGGTGGCGTTACCGTCCGGGGCGTTCATTACTACAATCCCCTTTTTGCTGGCCGTTGGTATATCAACATTGTCGAGTCCGATACCGGCCCGGCCGACGACCTTGAGGTTGTCGGCTGCCGCAATGATCTCTTCGGTAACCTTGGTGGCGCTGCGGATTACCAGGGCATCGTAGGCCCCGATGATTTTTTTGAGTTCCTCCGCCGGCAGGCCGGTGTTAATGTCCACTTCAAGCCCGGCATCCTTTAATATCTGGGCGCCAACAGGGGCCAAATTGTCACTTATTAATACCTTCATTGTTTCTCCTGGAGATGATTGTAAACCTGATAATGGCCGAGTTTTGAACTCAGTCCTGAAATATTTTTTACGGCCCTTTTAAGCATATGGATACATGTTAGCCGTAAAGTTTTATAAATTAAAAATTTTCATATTTCTCGTATAAGTCCTGCTGAAAAAAACCTGCTGAAAAATTTGGAAGTCAGAATAATATGTCATGGGGCATGTTTGTCAACAATATTCTTGCCGCTTATTGGAATTAATTTTTGAAGCAGGCAGAGAAATCATCAGGTTCTGGTATTGTGGAGGCGGTATCCTGGGATAGAGGCCGTTGTTTAAAGGCCTGCCGCAGTTCTGACAGCCGCTGTTTAAACAGTTTGGCGGCAAAATCCGCCTGACCTAAATAGGGGAATAATTTTGTGCTCCGTTCCAGCTCTTCGGCTATGACCTGTTCCTTGAGATCATGGTCAACAAACTGCCTTTCCCATATCTGTTCGTAACGTAGAACATCTGCCAGTTCGTTATGGATGAATTCCTGCTCTTCGGGGCTTAACTCATGCAGCGCCGCCCGCATAGTTTCATTCAGCGGCAGGCTGGCAACGCTGCGAATCTTGATCTGCCAGCGATCTTCAGCTATTTTCTTTGACTCGTCTATATAAGTCAGGGTGAGGCCGTTGGGTAATAGTTTCGGTTTCGGGAGCATGGTGTATGTATTTTGAGTTTTGTATTTTTGTGTAGGGGGCGGCTCTAAACAAAGTTGATGAAGGAAAAAATGATTTCTGGTAACATTCACGCCCGATCTTCAGGCACAACGATCGAAAGTCACGGTTACGCCGACATCCTTGGCAGGTGGTTTTCATATAAATTAAAATTTGACGTATCTTGTACCACATTAATTCTATAATTTCTATATCTTCAATTACAGGTGTTGCTTCATGAGTTTACATATATTTGATACCAAAAGTCGAAAAAAGGTACCGTTTATTCCCTTAGACGGTAAGCATGTCCGTATGTATGTCTGCGGTATTACCGCCTACGATTTCTGCCATATAGGTCATGCCCGCTCGGCTCTGGTTTTTGATATGATGGTTTCCTATCTGCGTTATCGCGGTCATGATGTTACCTATGTCCGCAATTTTACTGATATTGATGACAAGATAATTAAACGGGCTCAGGAACAGGGGATCAGTTGTGAGGAGTTGTCGCGACGTTTTATCGCTGAATTTTATAAAGATATGGATACATTGGGGGTGGAGCGGCCGACAGCCGAACCGCGGGCCACTGACCATATTCCGGAAATTATTCAGCTCATCGAGGATTTGATGAAGCGGGGCATGGCCTATGAAATGGCAGGGGATGTCTATTTTGAAGTTGAGCGCTTTAAGAATTATGGTGCCCTTTCAGGACGTAATCTCGATGATTTAAAGGCCGGAGCCCGGATTTCTATTAACGAAAATAAAAAAAATCCCATGGATTTTGCCCTTTGGAAGACCAGTAAACCGGGTGAGCCGGTCTGGGATAGTCCCTGGGGGCCGGGACGGCCGGGCTGGCATATTGAATGTTCTGCCATGAGCCGTAAATATCTCGGGGATAGTTTTGATATTCATGGCGGTGGTGAGGATCTGGTTTTCCCCCACCATGAAAACGAGATTGCCCAGAGTGAGGGGGCGACTGGGAAGCCCTTTGTCAAATATTGGCTGCATCACGCCTTTGTGACCATTCGGGACGAGAAGATGTCCAAGTCGCTGCATAATTTTCTGACCATCCGTGAAGTGCTGGAGAATCATCACCCGGAGGCCCTGCGGATGATGGTCTTTTCCACCCATTACCGCCATCCGCTGGATTTCTCCGACAGTACCATTAATGAGGCTCAGACGGCTATAAACCGGCTTTATAACTGTGTTGCGGCCTGTGCTGATCTGCCGACGGGGACGACGGGAGCCAGGGCCGTTGCCACCTGTGAGGATCAGGAACGTCTCGCTGGTTTGGAGGGGCGTTTTATTGAGGCCATGGATAATGATTTTAATACGGCCCAGGGGCTTGGTGTCCTCTTTGAGGCCGTAAAGCTGATTAATCGCCTGCGCCAGAAATTGCCTAAGTCTCCGGCCGTGGAGGATATTGAACTCCTGCGGCAGGGAACGGCCGTGATTACCCGTCTGGCAGGAATTATGGGGTTACTGCGCCAGGATTCGGCCGCTTATCTGCGTGAGGGGCAGAGCCGGCATCTGCGCTCCATAGGGATGACCGAGGAGGAGCTGTCCGCCCTGCTTGAGGAACGGTTAACTGCCCGTCGGGATAAGAATTGGGCCAGGGCCGATGAAATCAGGGCTATGTTGTTGAGCAGGAATATCGAGTTGAAGGACAGCCCCCAGGGAACCACCTGGCATGTGGCTGATAATGGGAACTAACAGGGGGATGTAACCATTCAGCTGCACTCCATCTTCGTCCGTTTTGCCCTCCTCACGTACAGGGAGTACAGACTCGGAGGTCAAAACGAACGAACCTGGAGCACATCCGGAGTCTTCGCTTACCTGAACGGTTACGGTTTCGAGTTTCTGGTAATTTGTTGTCTTTGCTGAATACTAACAGGGGGATAAATAAAATGATACGATTACCCGCGGTTGCCGGTCAATTTTATC
>DRPV01000286.1 GCA_011330685.1 Desulfobacterales bacterium | reverse complement strand
TACACCCCGGCCGCCATGACTTACGCCGTCAAAGCCAGGAAACTCGGTCTGCTGAAAACTTACCGTCCTCTCATCGCCCAGACTCCGGTTTTTGCCTTGTCGGCGGGCGGCAGCCAAAAGATTCATAGCTGGTCTGATCTCAGCAGACCAGGAGTACGGATCGGCCTGGGCAACCCCAAAACCATGGCCCTGGGCAAATCTTATCAACAGATCAAGGAAAAAATGGGGCCGGAATTAAGGGCGAAAATCGCCGGCAACAAGGTGGTGGAAGCGGTTAATGTCTCACAGATCATCAGCTATCTCAAGGCCGATATTATTGATGCCGGAATTGCCTTTGACTCCACGGCCAAGGCCAATAACCTGGCCTATATTGAGATTCCGGCCGCCTATAATCATATAGAGACCGCCCCCCTCATCAGGTTAAGGACTGAAAAAAGCGCCAAAGACAGCGGCCTGTTCACGAATTTCATCCTTAATCATCTGAATATATTTGCAAAATATGGCTTCAGGCCAGCAGGGAACGTCCCATGACGCCGTTAACCAGAGTCGCGCAATGGCTCAGTATCCTGCTCGCCGTTCTTATCTTTACCATTATTCTTTCCGGCCTCATCAGCATCCGGCAGAGCGCCATGCTTCAACTCCTCCAGGACAGCGAATTCACCAGGGCCGTTATCTTTACCCTGCGCACCTCCATTGCCGCCACCCTGCTGACCGCGATCACCGCAATACCAGCTGGTTTCTACCTGGCCCGCCATACGGGCCCAGCCACCACTATCATTGACACCCTGTTCGATATTCCCATTGTCATGCCGCCCCTCGTAGTGGGGGTACTGCTCCTTTCCTTTTTTAACCGGCCGCTCTTAAAAGAGGTCTGTGACTTAATATTCACCACGCCCGGCGCCATTATCGCCCAGTTCTTTGTCGCCGTCCCCTTTACCATCCGGGCCGCCAAAAACGCCTTTGAACTGGTGCCGCCTATCTACGAGCAGATCGCCATGACCCTCGGGGCCGGATCCACCAAGGCCTTTTTTGACACCACCTTCAAACTCGCCCTACCCGCCGTCAGCGCCGGGCTTGTCCTCTCCTGGCTCCGCTGTCTCGGCGAATTCGGTGCCACCCTCATGGTAGGCGGCGGTATTCCGGGCCGGACAGAAAACATCCCCATCTACATCTATCTCAGCATGAGCTCCGGGGAGTTCAAAAAGGGCATGGCCGCCGCCATTGTCGCCATCGGCGCCGCCTTCTGCGGTATCCTGCTGGTTAAATTGCTGGCGAGACGGAGACTTTAGACTTTAACCCGCCTCGAAGACAAAACACATAGATGGGGGTCAGGCTTGCTTTATTGCACTATTAATGTTATGCACTAAACATGGCACGTAAACCAAGGATAAATATACCAGGCGGTATCTATCACGTTATGTTACGGGGTAACGGTGGCCATGATATCTTTTGGCAGCCGCAAGACCAATGCAGATTTCTATTATTGGTTCAGGAGGGTATTGCCCGATTTGACTACCGGGTTCACGCATTCTGTCTTATGACAAATCATGTACATCTAATTATCCAGATTGGACGTTACCCATTATCAAAAATTGTTCATAATCTGTCTTTTCGTTATACTATGTTCATAAATAAGCAGAAAAAGCAGACCGGACATTTGTTTCAAGGACGCTACAAAGCTTTTCTGATTGACGCTGACTCATATCTTCTTGAGCTGGTGCGTTATATTCACAATAATCCAGTTCGAGCCAATATAGTGGGAGCAGCAGATGCCTTTCCCTGGAGCAGCCACCGGGCCTATTCCGGTTATGACGAGTTGCCTTGGCTGACAACTATGTGGGTATTAGGGCAGTTCACTGAAACGGCCGATTCGGCCCGGCAACAGTATCGAAATTTTATCGCCAAAGGCGCTGAAGAAGGCTATCGAGCAGATTTTCACAAAGGTATGACTGATAGCCGGGTTATAGGGGATGATTCCTTTTTAAAAACAGTAATCTCTGAACGGGAAAAAGCACCTGTTATATCTTTGCAGGCCATTATAGAAACAGTTTGCCGGTCTTATGGCATCCAACTTCAGGATTTACAAGGGCAGAGTCGCGCCAGAATGATGTCTGAAGCTCGCGGGATTATATGCTGGTTGGCGCAACGATTGGCATCGGCCTCTATTTCCGAAGTTGCGATTCTTTTTAAACGGGATATTTCTACCATGAGCAGGGCCGTCGGTAATATTGACAGAAAGAGCAGAGAAAGTGAAAAATTTTCTAAAATTATTGGAAATTTTTTACAATTGCTACATAAGACGGCAAGCATGTAGTGATAACGCAAAGATGTCGGCCTGGCCCCAAGACTTTCAGATTTTGCCACTTCTAACATAGGTAATAATGAAAAAGCTTCCCATCGGCATTCAGACCTTCAGTGAGATCGTCGAAGAACAGTATGCCTATGTCGATAAAACAGGCATTGCGGTTGATCTGATTGAATCCGGGAAATATTATTTCCTTTCCCGCCCCCGCCGGTTCGGCAAAAGTCTGTTTATCTCCACTCTGCAGGCATTGTTCGAGGGGCGCAAGGAGCTCTTTACCGGCCTTGCCGCCCATGAGCGCTGGGACTGGAGTACAACATACCCGGTCATCAAGCTAAGCTTTGCCGGGGTGGCCAGAACCGTTGCCGACATGAAGCAGGATATCGAAAATATCCTTAAGTCAAACCAGAAACGCCTTGGAATAACATGTGAGAGAACGGGAGATATCGGCGGCTGTTTTCATGAGTTAATTGAAAGATCATCTGAAAAATACCACCAGAAAGTCGTCATTCTGGTGGATGAATACGACAAACTACTCCTTGACAACCTTGACCAGGTGGAGATAGCCAAGGAGGCCAGGGAAATCCTCAAAGATCTGTACACTACCATCAAGGACAGCGATGAATTCATTAAATTCGCCTTCCTCACCGGGGTCAGCAAATTTGCCAAGGTGTCCATCTTCAGCGGTCTGAATAACCTTAAAGATATTACTCTCGACAAACGTTATTCCTCTATTTGCGGTTACACGCAGAATGACCTGAAAACCGTCTTTGCCCAGCATCTCCAACACGCGGACATGGTTAGAGTCAGAGAGTGGTACAATGGGTTCAATTTTATGGGTGAACCGGTGTACAATCCCTTTGATATTCTGCTGTTTGTCGATAATGATTTTGAATTCAGAAACTACTGGTTCACCACCGGTACACCCACTTTTCTGGTGAAACTCATCCAGCAGCACAACTATTTCATTCCAAAACTTGCCGATCTGTGGGTCAACAGCAGCCTGATAGACAGTTTTGACATAGAAAATATCCAACTGGAGCCGATCCTGTTTCAGGCCGGCTATCTGAGTATCAAAGCTGTTAGAGAAAAAAAACGGGGCGGTTACGAGTATCTTCTAACCGTTCCCAACAAAGAAATCCAACTCTCCTTTAACGACATTCTGATAGATTACCTCACTAACCAGCAGATTGATAAGGGCCGCTATCAGGATTTACTATACACCGCGCTTGAAGATGGAGACCCGGATGCCCTTAAACAAACCCTGACAACCCTCTTCGCCTCCATTCCCTATAATAATTATGTCAACAATACCATCAGCAGTTACGAGGGCTATTTTGCCAGTGTTATCTACGCCTACTTTGCCAGCCTCGGCCTGGATATAACCGCTGAGGACGTAACTAACCTGGGGCGGATTGACTTGACTATCAGGATAAACGCCAGAATTTATATCCTCGAATTTAAGGTAGATGCCCCCGGTACGGCCTTAGAGCAGATAAAGAGAAAGAACTACCAGCAGAAATACAAAAACCAGCAACAAGATATCTACCTAATCGGCATTGATTTCAGCTCAGAGAAAAAGAATATTACTGGGTTTGAGTGGGAGCATATATGATGCTATCGTAAAAAGTCGAAAGGTCTAATTCTGCCCCTAATGATTTCAAGGGGTTACCTATGGTAAAATTGCCAAATGTGGACTTTTTACCAGAGCATCATATATAAAAACGAAAAATGACATTCGGGGTCTGCCCCCATTTCCTTAAGTCAATAAAGCAACAACGTCCCCCTTTGCCCTGCAATAATGCAAGCCTGGCAACAGTGGAGATGAGACCGTCACAATTACATAACTTTAAATAATTTCAGGAATACGCCAAAGACACCGAGGAATGAAATCAAAATGGAAATACTGAACATACGCATGGTAAAGGATCGGAGATTATTGTCGCGGTTTTCCAGTTTATCTGACAGGTGTTCAATGGAAAGAATAATCTGCTCAAATCGTTTATCTACTTGATCAAACCGTTTATTGACCTGTTCAAATCGTTTGTCGACCTGTTCAAACCGTTTATCCATTTCCTGCCGAATCTCCTTCTGACCTTCTTTCAGGTCGTTAATTTGACTCTGCATATTATCGAAGCGTAGTTCAAAATACTTCGAGGTGGGAATTATATTGGTCACAAGGAGATTTAATTCTTTCTGGCTGACATTAACCATACCTTCGTCGATGTCCGGCTTATCTTTTTCTAACTTTGACATAATCTCCCCTGACATAAAACTTATTGTTTGATGCGGTTTTTACCAGCGGTACTATATTGCTGAATAACTATTCGCTTTACAAAAGACAAAACGCCTAAAACCTCTCTTCGGAGTATATAGCATAATGAATACCTTGCCAAGAAAATAGTAGAAACGGTGCCAGGCTTGAGTTATTGCGTTGTTGCGTTGAAAGAATTGTTATTACATAAGGCGGCAAGTGTGTCGTAATAATGACAATGCAACAATGCAAGCCTGGCGTCATAATTGGCGTCAAAATCAAAACTTCAAAACTTATTCAGGACTGTAAAATAAGTTAATGGTACCGTTAAAAAAGTTATAGCCTTTTACAAGTAAATAGCGAAGCTGATGTCGGCAGCTTATGACTTATGATTGGTGAAGATTCTTATTAATAGTCTTTGTAGCGATGAATAATAATTTTGGAATAAATTTTGCTTGTTAACAAGCTTGAAAAATGTGTAGAATTTATATGCTGTTGAATTTTGCATATTTAAAATGGCATAATCAATGCCTTGAGAATAGTGAGATAAAATTAATGTCTGTGTTCCCCTGTAAAAAAAGACAAGGTGGATTTAGCCTTTTGGAATTATTAATCGTCATGGGGCTGATCGTCATTATGGCTGCCGTGGCGGTGCCTATGTTTTTAACTAATATTCCGAAATATCGTTTGCGGGGGGCGGCCCGCATGGTGATTAGTGATTTTCAGCGGACTAAACTGGAAGCGGTAAAACGTAATCGTGATGTGGAGATACGTTTTACCCCCGGCACCTACAGTGCCAACGGTGGAGTGGGCAGCTATAAGATAGTTGTAACGAGCGGGGCTACATTGTTGACCAGAAGTATGCCCCAATACGTTACCCTTTATACTACCAGCCTTACTAATAATAAGAGCGGTTATAATTCACAGGGATTGGCCTTAAATACTGGTTCTGTTTATCTGGTTAATAACCAAGCGACAAGTTATAAACTATCTATTTCTAATGCCGGTTATGTCTCTATGGCTACTCAGAAGGTAAATCTGGGGGCCTTGCCTGTCTGGTAAATACAGCCGTAACTTCTCCAAAAAATGTTAGTAAAACTTTTGAACCGAGGAAGTCTAAAGCGCAATTTGCCGCCAATTTGGGCTAAGTTACATACAACTAATATAAAATATGCCTGATTTATTAAAAAATGAGCGGGGTTTCACCCTGGTTGAGATCATGATTGCCCTCTTGATGGCCAGTCTGGTAATGGCTGCTATTTATACAACTACTAATAAGCAGCAGGATGTCTATGTTGATCAGGATCAGGTGGTGGCCATGCAGGATAATCTCCGGGCCGCTATGCTGATGATGACCAGTGAAATCAAAATGGCCGGCTATGACCCCCTCGGTCTGGCCAATGCCGGTTTTACTGTCGCTAAAGCCAATACCATGACCTTTACTATGGATCTTAATGGTGATGGTGATGTTAATGATCCAAGTGAGAAGATTACCTATGATTTATATACCAGCGGCACGCAGCGGCTGGGTCGTAAAAATCCAACTACCAATATGCCGGTGGCGGATAATATAAGTAACCTGGAATTTTATTATACCCTGGCTAACGGCAACCAAACTTTAACTCCAACAAATCCGGCTGATATTCGGGCGGTGCAAATAACCGTATTGGCAATTACCGCCGTCAGCACGAATAATAACTTTGGTAAGACTTCATTTACCACTCCTTCAGGGGCAACTTGGACTTTGACGTCCGGTTTCCGGGGCCGGATGC
>DRPV01000285.1 GCA_011330685.1 Desulfobacterales bacterium | reverse complement strand
TGCCGCAGTCGGCCGCCCGCATGGATTGTAATCCGGCGGGCGGCCGGGTGATTGCCATGGGGCGGGCAAAGTTGTCAGTAACCACAAATATGTTCATGGGGCGTATGAAACGCCAGATTAAAAAGATTAGAAATAAAAGCGCGGCCGAGATATAGATGATTTTCTTTTTTTTAATTGCCATGCCTAAAGTCGCCTTTTGTCAGTAATGTCTGCTTAAATGGTGCTATGGTTGAGGTCTTTAAAAAGGCCCGAAGGGATCGGGCATGGATGGTGATGCTATTTTTTAAGTTTATTTAAGATCTGACAGGTGGGGCAGGAACAAATCCCGCCCTCAAAATTGGTCTCAATGGCCGCGGCCGGGCAGTTCTCGGCGCAGGCGCCGCAGGCCTGGCATCTTTCCATGTGCAGGACCAGGCTTTTGCCGCTGAGCAGATCACGGCCGAATACCCCCGCCGGGCAGACATTCCGGCACAGGCCGCAGCCGATACATTTTTCAGGATTAATACTTACTTCGGTGCTTTTTTCACCAAGGAGCAGCTCCTTCATGTCCGTGCGCCATAGGGGCGACCAGGATGGGGTATCATAACCGAGGTAGGCGCAAATGACAATTATCCAGATCAGCCAGCCGCTTAATGCCAGCGTATTTAGATGCAGGCTGAGTACGGCAATAACCGTAAAGACCGCGGCCGCTATAACCCCGGCCGCGAGTCCCTTCTGTAAGCCGGGCCGGCCGGGTAGTTTAAAGACGAAGGCGCAGTTCAATATGGAGCCGGCAAAGATCAGCAGCGTTGATTTCCACCAGAACCCCGGCAGCCACCAGGAGACCAGCAGCAGGGGGAGAATGGCAAAAAGCAGGTTGTTGAATCCCAGGTTGGTGCCCATTATCAGGCGGTCTTTGAGGGGGAACAATACCCGTCGATGTTCCGGGGGCGGGTTTGGACGGCCGCTCCCCAGCCAGGCCGCGAGGTGTTTAATGTCCACCGGCCCGAAGCGCCCCTGCCAGCCGCTTCTTTTTTTGAGCGAGTGAACATTTACCCCGCTGGCACAGAGCTGCGGCAGGATCAGTCGCCTGTGGGCCACCATCTTCTCGATTTTGCTTGATTTGAGGGCGGCAATAACCGTGTCGGTGGAGAAATGATCCCCGCCGGCTGCGCACCAGACGTTGATGCCCTTGGTATTGGCCACCAGCAGCCAGGCATTGACACCGTCCCGCTTCAGAGTCTCCATTACCATACGCACAGTGAGCTCAAAATTGGCGGTTATCAGAACCGGCGCATTTTTATCCGGCGAGCCGATCCGGCGCAGACCCGGTCTAATGGGGAAGGGGAAGAGACGACCAAAAAGAAACCAGAAATCCTTTATTCTATTTACTATATTTACCACTGCTTACCTCCGTGTTGTGCCTAATCAATTTCCATCGCTTTTTTGGGCGGTAAAGAGGGCCATGGTGCCAAGTAAATATTCCTGCCGCCGCCGCACCATAAAATTTGCGGTCGCGAGGCGGGCCTCGAAATTTTTTATGACATGAGTGGTCTGCTGGGTAATCAAAAAGGTGATAACGGTCAGCGGCCCGCGAATAAGCGCTGCCAGAACGCGTTGCCACGGTTTGGCCGCCCGTACCTCATCGGCCACGATGAGCAGGCCGCCGCTTTTCAATAAGTTGGCCGCGAGAGTAAGAACCATGTCTAGCTCATCTGCTGTTAATTCGCTGAAAGAGAGGGTGGCTACAATCCGGTTGAATTTTTCAGGCGGGAATTGATCGATTTCCAGGGCGGTCAAGTGATGAAAATCGGCATCCGGTACCTTTTCGCGGGCCTCAGTCAGCATTTTCTCCGAAATGTCAATAGCTGTAACCCTGGCCCCGCGTTGGCTCATTAAGGCAGCAAGAGAACCGGCTCCACAGCCGATTTCAAGAACTTCATCACCAGGATTAATCCAGTCGGCGGCGATTTTCTTTTTGATCCGGTCTACCCGGCCCAAGGTAAGAAAACGCATCCAGCCGTCGTAACTGGCGGGGGATAATTCCAATATTTTCATGTAGACGAGAGTTGACAAGGTGTACTCCTCTTTTAAATATGGTCTGCTTTTATTCGCGGTTGTTTAAACGTGGTTTGTTGATCGTTTACGTTTAAACATTATCAAGGCCCCGATGAAAATTGATAAAACAGTTATGCCGAAGGTCAGCGGTTTAGTTACGCCTATAAATTTTGGCCCCAGGAGCCCTAAATATATGGGCAGCATGGGGGAGCCGCAGCAGCCGGTGAAAAAACAAACGCCCGCCCATAATAAGCCGCTTAACGCGATACCGCCGGTGGAACTTATGATCGCCTGCCGCCTTCTTCTTATTGCCCTTAACAGGCAGAAAGAGGCAAAACCCCCGGCCAGGGCGTAAGAGAGGCCAAGCCAGTAATCTCCAGCCTTCGTGTAGCGGCTGAGGCGGGATTCCTGCGGTTGGTCAAGGTGGAATGAGGCCCATTGGCCGTTAACCGTCGAAGTTGAGCCCGTGGCCGGGACGCTGTAAAGAAAATGTCCCGTCAGGATTACGCAAAAGACCGTAGCGCTAATTAACCACTTCATTTTACGACCTGAATGTTCCCGGCCTCAATTATCAGACCTCTATGGTTTTTGATTAGACGGCCGCTGATCTTGACAATACTTTTTACTTCCGGTGGATTCCCACTGTATTTTACGGGCAGAGTGTAGCGGGCGCATAATAATGTCCCGCAACTTTTGAACTCACTGAGATCAATAATCCCAAAGATTTTTTGGGACTTGTTAACGCCCGCCACCACTCCCCGCAGTATTATATTCCCGGAGAAGGCGGCGGGGTTGGCGGCCAGTTCCTTCACGCTGATTATTTTATGAGCCGCGGTCTGGGATAATTGGGAAGCCGTGCCTTCGGCTCTGCCGTTCCCGGAGGCACGGCCATGACCTGTGTTGGAATAACTGATCCCGCTGATTATGATCAGCCCGGCTGCCGCTAATAAAATAAATCCTTTTTTCATGGTATCCTCTTTAAACAATCCTGTTGATCTTTCCGGCATTCGGCGCATTGCGTCAGACACCAGGCATAATTCATAACTGAAATGGCGCAGGGATCGAGGATGCGGTAGATGACCTTTAAGCCCTCCCGCCGAGAGGCTACTATGCCCCGCTCCGTCAGACGTTGTAACTGGTTGGAGACGGCGGTGGTGTTCAAATTTAGCAGCCGGGCCAGATCCGATACGCACATCTCTTTTTCAATGACCAGGGCGTGCAGAATACGCAGTCTGCTGCTATTTGCCAAAATCTTGAAGGTATTCTCTAAGGACACAGCCTGCTCCTCATTGAGCAGGGTATGATTCGATAGATCGGTTGATGATGAGCAGAGTCCTAAGTCATTGCTATTCTCTTTTTTCATTTTTCTTGTTTTTCGGGGGTATTTTTTTATCAAAACTATTCCATGGAATTATGGAATAGATTAAGGCAGTTATTTCATTCTGTCAATATTTACGGCGTAATATTTTAGTTTCTCCGTAATTCCAATATGTTATGAAACAGACATGGCTTTGAAACAATTAAATTTTTATTTCCCCTTGACCCTGAAGTAATGTTCAGGGCTTATGTTGTCATTAACGCAACTGTTCAGCAGTGCTCCAGGTTCGGAGTATAGGCTTTCCTGTTCATTTAGGACTTTGAAGCATGGTCGTATTCGAAAAGATCCAAATGGACGAGGTAAGCGTAGACTCCGAGATGGGGTGTTGCTGAATAGTTACTTATTTGTTCCGGCAGAGGTTTCTATATGAAAATTGGTGAAGCAGCAAAAAAGGCAGGAATTAGTGTCGAGGCGGTTCGGTTTTACGAAAAACAAGGACTGATAGGCATTCCAACCCGTAATGATTCAGGTTATCGGGTTTATTCTCCGGATATTATGAATCAATTGCTCTTTGTGATCCGTGCCAAAGAACTTGGGTTTTCTCTAAAAGAAATCAAGGAACTTTTGTTATTACGAAATTCTCCTAATATTACCTGTGCTGATATAAAGCTCCAGGCCGAAAAAAAAATAGCGGCCATTGAGAGCAAAATTTACGACTTGGAACTAATCAAAAAATCTTTAATAAGATTAACTAATTCCTGTCCAGGAGCAGGGGCAATAAAACTGTGTCCGATATTAAGTAAAATCGATAACAAAGAAGGGGAAATAAAATGAATTTCTCGAATTTCTCAAAAATATTATCAGCACTACCAGGTATTGGTGTTGCTTTATTACCTCGATTAACATGACCAGCCTGTTGGCCTGCTTATGCGGGTATTTTAAGCTCGGTCGGGCTGAATTTTTTGATTGGTGACATATATCTCTTACCGCTGACAATATTTTTCCTCTTTGTCACTGTTTTTATTTTTGGGTACAAGGCAAAACACAGGCACGGATATGGGCCGGTAATTGTTGGCTTGCTGGCATCTATATTAATTATAATCGCAAAATTTTATATTAATAATAACCCGTTAGTATATGGGGGTTCAATTGTTTTACTAATAGCATCTATATGGAATGCCTGGCCTCGGAAAGGCGTCGCCGAAATGCCAATAAAACCATTGGATGCTGTTCAACCAAAACCCAATAATGGAGGTGAATAAAATGACTATTAGAAAAATAGAAGTATTCAGTGCGGGATGCCCTCTTTGTGAAGAAACAATAGAAATGGTTAACCGTTTGTCTTGTTCTTCATGTCAAACGGAGATTGTTGACATGAAGGATGTTAAGGGTGCAGCGAGAGCAAGAGAATTGAATATCCGTACAGTCCCCGCGGTGGCGATTGACGGTAAACTTGCCGAATGTTGTGCGGGTAAAGGCCCTGATGAGGTGATTTTACGTGGAGCTGGATTAGGGCAAGCCATAAGTTGATTAGTACTGTATGCGGCCGTTTTCATCGGTCTCCAAATTAAGGAGCAGGCTGTCTGCCAGAAAATCATCGCAGGGGCTGCCGATTGGGGGTAGTTTAGCTCATATTGGCTATTTCTCATAGATTTTTAATTATTCAGCGGGTGTCCATTGTAATATCGCCGAGATTTCATCCCGGCTCAGTCTCTTGATGATTGACTGTTCGTCATAACGCACGGCATCGTCGATTAATTCTTTTTTGCGGGCGATAATGCGGTGTATCTTTTCTTCCAGAGTGCCGGTGGTGACGAATTTAAAGACCTGCACGGCCTGGCGCTGACCGAATCTATGCACCCTGGCCACGGCCTGTTCCTCCTTGGCGGCATTCCACCAGCGGTCGTAGAGAATCACTGCCTGGGCACCGGTGAGGTCGATACCGGTGCCGCCAGCCAGCAGACTGGCGCAGAATACCTTAATATCATTGTCTTTATTAAAAGAGTCTATGTGCTGCCCACGTCTAAGCAGCTGGGTACTGCCCCGCAGACCCGTATGACTGATATTCTGGTCAGTCAGATATTTTTCAATTATATCCAGCATAGTCGTATATTGGCTGAAAACCACCACTTTCAGGCCATTCTGCAGACATTCTGATAAAATCTCCTTAAATAACTCCCATTTGCCGCTCTTGTATTGCCCGTAATTGCAGCTACCAGCCAATTGGGCGGGATGATTGCATATCTGTTTCAGCCTCTGTACCAGGGCCAGAAAACTGAGCTGCGGAAAGACCTGGCTGCTATCCCTGGCCGCCGCCAGGAGATCGCGGCCCTGTTCGTCAATGGCCTGCTGGTAGAGGGCTTGCTGATCGGCGCTCAGGTGGCAGAATCGATCATCTGAGATTATCTTGGGCAGTTCCTTTAATACCATATTGCGGCTGCGGCGCAGCATGAAGGGCTGGGTCAGGCGTCGCAGGGCCGCCAGACGCCGGTCGTCATGCTGCTCCTCAATGGGAATGACGTAGGTGCGGCGAAAGTTGCTGTGGCTGCCCAACAGGCCCGGCAGGCATATATCATAAATGGCCTTGAGGTCGGTGAGTGAATTTTCAATCGGTGTGCCGCTTAACCCGAGACAGACCCGGCTGTTTAACAGGGTGGCAGCCTTGCTGGTGGCGTTTTCACGGTTCTTCAGATATTGAATCTCGTCAAAGATCAGCACGCCGAAGTTTATCCGCTTTAGCAGGTCAATATCCTGGCGCATAATGCCGTAGGTAGTGAGCAAAACATGGGAGGCGGTCAAATCCCCCAGGCGGCGTTGGGGGCCGTAATGGATCTGATATTTCACTTCGGGATAAAATTTATCCAATTTATCCTGCCAATGGGATAGCACCGAGGCGGGGCAAATTACCAGAGCCGGGCCGCTGCCCATACGCAGGGCCAATTGGAGCAGCGCCAGGGCCTGATGGGTTTTGCCCAGACCCATGTCATCGGCCAGAATACCGCCGATACCATTAACATACAGATGGTTGAGCCAGGCCAGGCCGCTGCGCTGGTAGTCTCGCAGATGGCGGGGGATATCCGCATCGGCCAGATCAGCATGCCGCAACCGGCGCAGGCGGGATTTTATCAAGTCCCGTTGATTGTCTTGGGGCAGGTTAAGCTCCGGCACCAGAGAGAGCAGAGACATCATCTCCAATTTACTGAGACGCAGGAGGGATTTCTCATCCCCTTTTGTGCCCTTTTGCAACCGTTCATCTCCCAGATCGTAGAACCAGTCCAGCGGGGTATTTTGCAGGTTCAGCCATTTGTCCCGGCCTGTGGCGTGCTTTTCTCCATTTTTGCGCAATGCCATGATTTCACGCAGATCCAGGTGACGGCTGCCACAGGTGTAACGGGCGCTCAGGTAACACCAGTCATCGTCTTCGTTATAATCCAGAACCTCAATGGTATCGGGGAGATCGTCAATACTGAAATCACTTAGTGCGGGGTCGGGGTCATGGCGGCCGCTGAGGATGGCCCGCAGGTGTTTATCCAGAAAGGCCGGAACTGCGCCGCTGGGAATTATTATGGGAGCGGCTGAATTTGTCTTTTCGGCAAAGGCCAGGAGGGGCAGGACGCTACGGCCACTTGCGGGGGCAAAATCATCCTCCTGCTCTTCAATTTCATAAAAATTATTGTCACGAGCGGCATAATAGCCAGCGAAAATGGAATCATCAATATCCAGACGCCGTTGACAGCCGCTATCACCAAGGTCGAGCCAAGGCTCAATCATCAGGCTGTTATCGTCC
Source organism: Desulfobacterales bacterium (assembly GCA_011330685.1). Classification (GTDB taxonomy): domain Bacteria; phylum Desulfobacterota; class Desulfobulbia; order Desulfobulbales; family VMSU01; genus JAADIV01. The sequence goes on along the minus strand of DRPV01000285.1, from coordinate 77 downwards.
TGAAAATAAATTTTGGAATAGGCTCGTACCTTTCCTTTTACATTGATCAGATCCATGCTGCCAGTTTGTTTCAATAG
>DRPV01000284.1 GCA_011330685.1 Desulfobacterales bacterium | reverse complement strand
TCTCTGCAAGACACTGATGACCTTATTATGGAACTGCGGGTACCCATTGCCGCGCCCAGTCCGGCTCCGGCGGCGGCCGGGCTGCCGAAATCCCTTGGTAACTGGGGGGTGGCCACTGTCCAATTCCGTTTTCGGCGTTTTGTCTGGATCGAGGACTTAATCCACTTGATTGAGTCGGTTACCTGCCATAATCTAAGCTGGCCGGAGCAGGCCGGGGGGCAGGAATTGAGCGTTGAGGGGCTGACCAGAAATCTGGGCCGGAAATTGCGGGATCATCAGGATATTCGTGGCTTTAAGGTGAATATTAAGAATTACGCCCCAGGCGGTAATACCTTCGCGGAACTGGAAGCTGGTTTCGCGCGGCCGCACACCTCCATATAAACAATATAACTAATTATGAATAATCAATTTATCTTTGAAATCGGCAGTGAAGAGATTCCGGCCGGCTATCTCCTGCCGGCCTTACGCAGTCTACAGGAAAATTTTGCCGCCGCTCTCCTGGAGCTGGAACTTGAGCATGGTGAAATTAAGGGAGCGGTTACCCCTCGTCGTTTGACTATAAGTGTTGATGATTTGGCCTCCCGGCAGCCGGACAAAACAGAAGAAATTACCGGGCCGCCGAAAAAGGCCGCTTTTGATGCTGATGGTCAGCCCACCAAGGCGGCGCTGGGTTTTGTTAAATCACGCGGGGCCTCCCTGGCTGATATTCAGATTGTTAATACCGCCAAGGGTGAATATCTGATGATTCGTCAGGAACGCCGGGGCCGGGCGACAAGGGAATTACTCAGCAGTCTGCTGCCCGAACTTATAAAATCAATTTCCTTCCCCAAGTCAATGCGCTGGGGGGCAAGCCGCATTAGCTTTGCCCGGCCCATTCAATGGCTTATGGCCCTCTATGACGGCGAGGTGGTGCCCTGTACGGTGGAGGGTGCCGGTGAAACCGGGTCTCTGACTTACGGCCATCGTTTTATGGCGCCGCAGGCCATTGAAGTCAAAAATTATGACCAATATATAGCGGCCCTCAGGGAACATCACGTCCTGGCCGATCCTGAAGAACGTAAGGCCGCGGTTTTAGCGGAAATCACCAGGGCCGCTGAAGGTTCGGGCGGGACGATATTAACCGATGCCGAGTTAATGGAGACGGTAGCCAATCTCGTGGAGTCACCCCATGCCATCCGCGGCACCTTTGATAAAAAATTTCTCGAACTTCCCAAAGATGCCCTCATTACCTCCATGCGTGAGCATCAGAAATATTTTGCCATTGTCGATGCCGGCGGCCGGCTGCTGGCTGATTTTGTTGCCGTCAATAATACTAAAGTAAAGGATGATGTTGTGGGAGCGGAGGGCCATCAGCGGGTTCTCAGAGCCCGTCTCGAGGATGGTCTTTTCTTTTTCCGGGAGGATCAGCGCCGTAAACTTGAGGAGCGGGTGGCTGATCTCGACGGTATCATATTTCAGGCCCAACTGGGTACCATGCGGGAGAAGACTATCCGCGTCCAGGCCCTGGCCGAGAAGATAGCCGCTATTATAGCCCCGGAACTTACCCAAACCGTCTCCCGGGCCGCCTATCTATCCAAGGCCGATCTTATCACCGAGATGGTTAATGAATTCCCGACTCTGCAAGGACTCATGGGGCGGGATTACGCCCTGTTAGACGGGGAATCGGCTGAGACGGCCCAGGCCATTGCCGAGCATTATATGCCGGTACGGGCCGACAGCCCTCTGCCTGTCAGTCTGGCCGGGGCCGTGGTCAGCATGGCCGACCGTCTC
>DRPV01000283.1 GCA_011330685.1 Desulfobacterales bacterium | reverse complement strand
GTTTTAAAAGCGTTGGGGCCACAGTATCCGGTGAGCAGCGCCTTGGCACCTCTTTCATGAATCATGGTAGCAGCCTGAATCCCGGCTCCTTTAAAGGCCTTTACATTTTCATTATTATCCAGCGCCTCAACTTCGAGACTTTCCGGATCTATAACCAATAGATAAGCCGCCCGGCCAAAATGCGGGTCAACTTCGGAATCAAGATCAGTGCCCCTGGCTGTTACAGCTATTTTCATATCTTATCCTTATTAATATTTTCCACATGGTAAATACTCACTTTGACGGGCCGGGCCCAAAACAGATCCCGGCCTGCCCCTCTTAAGACCTGGTAATTAATGACCGCCGCCACAAACCTGGTCATCGGCAATGACCGACAGATTACCGGCAATAAGATCTTCAACCACCGGCCGGATTTCAGCCCGTTGATCATCGTGATAGACCTCAATCCCCACCTGTTTAAAACCCATGAGCGGCCGCATGCCAATGCCTCCAACCACAATGGCTCCGACCTTGTGGCCGCCGAGGAGATTTACCGGCACCATACAGCCGCCCTGCACATGCTCCACATTTTCAATTGTTGAGACACTTTCAATGGCCCCGTCCTTGACATCAATAATAGTAAAGACATCACAATGGCCGAAATGACCTGCGCGCAGGCCGTCCAGACCGCCATTTCCCTCTGAAGGTATTGCTATTCTACCGTTTTTCATCTTAATTCCAGCTCCTTTTTCTGTTCAGTTATGAATTGATTAATACGAGTCCAGATACCATGCAGCATATGAACCAGCTTTGATTCGGGCGCGTATTCCAATATATTCTGTCCTTGAATCATGGCCCTGGTAAAATCCGGGGCAAAGGGGATACGGCCCAGAATAGTTATGCCTCTCGCCACGGCATACTCTTCGATAACCGCGGTCTGCTCCAGATTAAGATCAAATTTATTAACCATGAGCAGCACCGGAACCCTGAAATGCTCCGCTAACTTGACGAGACGTTTCAGGTCGTGCAGACCGGAAACAGTAGGCTCGGTGATAATAACTATAACCGCGGCCCCGCCAATGGAGGCAATAACCGGACACCCCACCCCTGGCGGGCCATCGGTGAGGATAAGCCCCAAATTGTTTTTTTGGGCAATCTCCGCCGCCTTTTTCCTGATCAGGCTCACTAATTTACCGGAATTTTCTTCGGCGATTCCCAGACGGGCGTGAACCATGGGGCCAAAGCGGGTATCAGAGATAAACCACTGGCCACAGACCTGCTCCGGAAAGTCAATGGCCTGTTCCGGACAGAGATCAACACAGACACCGCAGCCCTCACAGGCAATCTGATCAATGGTAAAATCATCGTTCACCGCCCCGAAACGGCAGAGCTCCAGACAGCGTCCACAGCTGACGCATTTATCCTGATTGATACTGGCAATACTGCCGCCCTTAAAATCCGCCCGCTGTTTAATTTCCGGAGCCGTCAGTAAATGAAGATCCGCGGCATCGACATCGGCATCGCAGAGCACAAAGTCATGGGCCAGAGCCGCGAACGCCGCCGTCAGACTGGTTTTACCAGTCCCACCCTTACCACTTAAGACAACAATTTCTTTCATTTCGCGCCCCCCTCTATAATGGCGGCAATTTCAGCAAACATCTCCCTGAATCTCTCCTGCCACTCGGAAAAGGTCTCGGCAAAAAGCTCCCCTCGTGAATAGGCCGCGGCAATTTCTCTCTTAAAAGGAATACTCATCAGGAGTGGAATCTGTTCCGCTTCGGCGTAACGCACGACTTTATCATCTCCCATATCAGCCCGGTTAATTACCAGACCCATGGGAACCCCCAGCAATTTCATGGCCTCCACCGCCAGCTTCAGGTCATGGAGGCCAAAGGGGGTCGGCTCGGTTACCAGAATCACAAAATCGCTATCCTTGGTAGCCATGATTACCGGGCAGGAAGTACCTGGCGGGGCGTCAATTATATTAATTTCATCAGGCTCACAAAAGGAGCGCACCTTTTTTATCAGGGGCGGGGCCATTGATTCACCCACCCGCAACAGGCCGTGAAAAAAGGTAATATTATCCCGCCTGCCACCCTCTATAATTCCTAACTGACGGCTGGTTTCAGTAACCGCCCCCCGCGGACAGACCTCAAAGCAGCCGCCGCAGCTATGGCACATCTCCGGGAAAGTCAATACCCTGCTGCCAATCATGGTCAGGGCTCGAAAGCGACAGATATCAACACATTTCCGACAGCCGTCGCACAATTTTTCGTCTATCTGCGGAATGGCGGTGCCGATCTCCTGGCGAAAATCAAGCTCCGGTTTAAGAAATAAATGGACATTAGGCTCTTCCACATCACAGTCCAAAATCCGCGCTTTGGGCAGTGAAAAGGCAAGATTGGCGGCAATTGTCGTTTTGCCGGTGCCGCCTTTACCGCTGGCGATACTGATTATCATATATTTACCCCAATCCTTAAATTGTTAAGCAACATCTACCTGATTTTTTCGGGCAATGAGACCAATACGCTTTAAATGAGCCAGCAACTCCGCGGCGTCTTGAACTCCGGGGTGCAGAGGAAGACGCATCAAAATTCCCAGACCTTCACTTTCTTCATGAAAGTCCTCGGCAGAGAGCCGGCTGGCGACGGCGCAACCGATCATGGCATTAACCGCCAAGATCTTCCCCACCAGTTCCAGACCAGTCATATCAGCAAGTTTTTCGGCAATAACCGCCAGCATAATATCCTGATACTCCTCCACCGCCTCAAGGGCCCCGACCCCGGAACCGCAACGCAGAATCTCAGCTCCGGAGGCGGCAAGAGCATTTTCAAATTCAGCTATCCGCTCATCATCAGGCCAGGCTAATATTATTTTTTTCATATTTTTCCTATTTTTCCTATTTTTCCTATTTTTCCTATTTTTCTTACTCAGGTTCCCGGCAAACGTGGAATTTTGCCGTTCTTGTTAAGTTTCCAATAATGCCCCCAGGCCTTTTTCAGCCAATGCCCGACAATAGGCAGGGGGCGCACGGTGGAACTATTATCGTCCCGGTGGACATAGGCGGCGCCGTTACCAAAATCCATTACGCAGAGGATACTGATATGCTTCTGATAACCGGCAGAGGGGGTTTTACCCTGGCTTAGATCCTTAATATTCTCCGCCGCCACCCGTGCCATAACCTCAGCGAGATGCCCCTGCTTGGCCCGCCATTTGGGGCCGTCCAGAGCGGCTGAATCTCCAACGGCAAAAATATTATCATGGCCCTCCACCTGGCACTGATCGTTAATAAGCAAGAACCCCGCCTCATTCTGCGGCAGACCACTGCTCATCAAGACCTTATGGCCATGACCAGCGGCAATAAACATAATCAGATCGGCCGGTAGACGCGAATCATCGGCAAAGACCACCTCACCTTCACGAAATTTCTTGATCTTTTTACCGAAACGACGCTCAATATTCAGACGATCCAGCCAGGAGACCATCATCTTATAGGCCTTCTCGCCCAAACGGATACCAGGCTGCGGCATGGGGGCGAACATACTCAGCTTAAAATTGTCAAGCAGCCCCTTCTTCTTCAACAGGTAATGGATATTAAAGATAAATTCAAAGGCCGGGCCGCCGCGGACAGCCGAAGGGTCCTTGGGATTACCACCAAAGCCCACCGCTATGCTCCCCCTGCCCCGGCTGATTAACTCATCAAGGCGGTCACGAATAGGCATAACCGCCTCGGGCGCGCCGCAGATGGAACTGGTAAACTCCACGCCCTCGGGCCGCGTTTTCCCTGCCCCTATGGCAATTACCAGATAATCATAGGCCAGATCACTGCCGTCTTCCAGGACGACCCGGCCCAGATGGGGGTCAATGGAACTCACCGGGTTGACAAGAAATTTAATTCCATGCCGGCGGCAGACCTCGCCCAAGGGCATACAGGCATCCTCGAACTTAATCTCCCTGGTGGGAATCCAGATTGAAATGGGATAGATATAAATATAATCCCGCTCACTAACCAAGGTTACCCGCAAGCCCGCCCTGCTCAACTGAATGGCAGACTCCAAACCGGCAAAACCGCCTCCCAGGACTAAAACATTTGCTGCCATTTGTTGTCTTCCCTCCTGATTTAACCTTTTACCTGTAAACGATACACAAATCACACTCCGGGGGTGTAAGTGGTGCAGGGGCGCTTACCATCTGACTTAACAGTCGGCGAGCCCCTTAACCCAGGACTCCATGGCCTCATTGGCCAAAGCCTTGGGGGCCTGCTGAAAGGCAATAACAAAACGATCACTCAGCTCGCTTATACCAATGGAACGAGGCCTCATACCCATAACCAGCGGTGACTCCAGGGCCTTGCCGAAGCAGAAGACAATATGACGGGCATCAAGGATTGATTCATCAATAGTCCCCTCCGTAAGAAGGGCCTTAGTGTGCGCGTAATGATCAAAGACGGCGATGAACCCAGCCACCGGATGTTCCGTGACCCGAGCCTTAAAATAATCTATAAAATCAGCGACACTGACAAACTTTATATCATCTTTCATGATTTCTTTAACCATAAGATGATATTTTTCCTTAAAAATTACCTCTTTCATTTTCACACGCTCCACAATTTAATTTAATCATTCGACAACTACGTTTTGTGTATATGCTCACCAAGATAACGCTGATTTTCGGTTTGTCAATATAAAGTTTTTAATTAAATACTATAGCTCCCGATAGAAGAGTAAACGGCACAGAGAAACAAAAAAGGCCCGGCCTTATTACAGGGCCGAGCCTTTTCATAGCGAAGCTGAATAGAGACAAATTAAAATGCCAGCTGGAACTGCGCCAGGATCACATCATCCCGGTAACCACCGGTTACCCCCTCATAGATATTGCCGGTGAAGCCGTCATCCCCACTCGCGATTACATAATTTAATTGAATACGGGCCGTATATTTGGCGGCTGTATTCAGAAAGACGTTAACCCCGAGATAGGTATTGCCAAGGTCAGTACTGGGGCCGGTTTCTGGATCATAATGAGCCTGGTAGTGACGCACCACACCCTCCACCATGGGCAGGAAGCGATATCCGGCATGCAGGTACCAGACTGATTCATCACGATCCTTTACCCCCTTGATATTACTGCCCGCGACATACTCGCCTTTCAGGGTCATAGCCTTTAGTTTATAGGCGGCGGCAACGTCCAAGACCGAATAATCCTCCGCCTTGGTGCCGGAGGTATAGTTATCCCCGGCCGCCTCCTGTGATACACCGTAGGAAAGTTCCATATGCAGATCATTCCAATCCGCCATCCCCCGGACGGCATAGGCTAAATCATGTCCCGCGACACCGTGTGATTTATTGGTCGTCAATGGATTATCCACGACCTTGCTGGCGCGGGTGGCCGGATTGAAGACCCCGATATCATAACCGAACATGCCGCCGATCTTACGGCCGCTGAGCATAGCGCCAAGGGAACGCTCCAGAACCAGGGCCTTTTCCATCCCGCGTTTGGTAATATCTAATTTGGCCCCTGAGGTATTAAAATCCATACCCACCGGGGTCTTAAACTCGCCAAACTTGACGAAAAAGGCGTTATTGAATTTATAGCCAACATCAGCGTCCTTAATAATTTCATCCAACTGCCCTTCTTTATGAGCGTCATCACTTTTAACGAAATCAAGCTGCAACTTGCTGAAAACCTTGTTCATAGTGAGCTTATAACCCAGACGGACGCGGTCGGCGCCAAAGCGCAGCGAATCACGTTTATCGGTTGCCGATGAGGCCAGACCGTCGCCGGTTTGGGCGGTAATCTGCGAGAAACCGAACAGTTTAACATTCAGCTTCTGACCTCCCACATTGGTATTAATGACACTAACACTTGCGGCAGCCGGAATACTCGCGCCGAGCAGAAAGGCCGCGGCCATCAAACCCTTAGAAAAAACTTTATTTCTCATCTCTTCTTCTCCAATTTTATACGTTGTTTATAATTCTTTCTCCCTGTAATGAAGAAATTCCCAACCCAAAAATTATCCCTGTCACAAAAATTTCATTTCACACCTCCAATTCACGTTTTTTTCATCTGTAGCCCGCATATTGATCGCTTATATCTACGGACAAACGCCCAGTAAGGCCGGGCTGAAAAAGTCCGTTAATTGAATAATGGCACGGGCGGCAACTGGAAAAGCAGAGCCTTACGCCTATGATTTTATAGAGGGTACAACATGACCAGGATGTAAATTCTCTGGTGGTGATCTAGGACAAAAGTCCTCATTTCAGGACAGACTATTGATATTCTTTCTGGGTTTCAATCGTCTCTTTAATCATCGTTGACAGAAGATTTTCAACCCTTTGCAGGGATTGACGATTTTTAACCTTTCCCCAGTATAGACGACGGTAGGAGAGATATACCCTGCCCGGCTCGGCGGGCAGGGTATAGACCATGATCTGGTAGGGACAAAAGGCAATATAATGCGGATTATCTTCCATCATTTTTCTTGAAATAACGGCACTGCAGAACTCCATAACCCTGGCTCTAACAAAAATAGGCTTGGTCTGCCCCAGGGCCTTGCCGGTGCGGATCAGCATCTCACCCACATGGGATACCGATGAGATGACCAGCCCGCGATTGTTTAAAGCCGCGGTCAAATCGGCCCATACCTGGTCATAATCGGCCAAAACCGATTTAATTATCACCGGCGGCCGCGCGGCCGCCTCCGGCCGATGAGCGCTTGACTGAATATTGCAGCTTTTAAGGTTTGACCGCCATGAATCTCCGACAGCCGGATTTGGATTTGGACTGCTGGCTGGCCGGGCGGCGACACAGCCCGTCACCGATAAAACAATAAACAGCAAAAAGAAAAATTTCATCTCAGTCCCTCATTACCTGCCAGAGCATGAATTTAGCCCCGGCCATGGCCCCCAGAGCGATAAAGGTCATAGTTAAAATACTGCCCAGGGCCATGGTGGAAATACCGCTTAGGCCCTGACCGATATTACAGCCCAGGGCCAGCACCGCTCCAAAGCCCATGAGCAGACCACCGACAAGACTATATCTGAACTGTATTAGAGGTGGAGCCACCCAGTTAAAGGTACCGCTGATCAGCGCGGCAAGTAATGAACCGGCCAGAACTCCAAAGACAGTGGCAATGGCGAAGTTGATGGTTTCTCCAGTCCACAGGATGATATAACGAAAGCTCTCGGCATCGGCCAGAGCGAAGGTCAGGCTCTTGGGACGCCATTTCTGCAGCAGGGCGGGATCGGCAGGGCCGGTGTAAGAAAAACTGTCTATAAGCGGCAGAACCTTATGGGCCGCCCCGTTCAGCCACCAGGCCAGGACAATAGTCAGCCCGATACCAATCCCGGTTAAGGGCCATTTCCAGCCCCACCATTCCGATTTTTTGGGGGCCAGCAGCATAAAGACAACCAGTATCGCCTCCAGGGCGAGAAGAATCAGCCACCAGGGGATGGCAGGCAGGATATCCGGCAGGTACTGGCTTTTAAGAGCAAGGGTGAATGAATTAAAATAATTAACCCGGATCAGGGCCAGCAGCCCCCAGAGGGTGGCCCCGGAGGTCAGAATAAAGGCCATGACACTCACAAGCGCTCCCAGGTCGCCCTCAGCGGTACGTACCAGAATCCGGCTGGCGCAGCCCCCGGCATAAACAATGCCTACCCCAAAGGTAAAACCGCCGACAATATAACTGAGCCAGGTAAAGGGAGATGATACATATATGCTGTATTGAATATCTACCTGACCCATTTTATATAAAATCTGGGTGCCTAAGATAGCTACCAGCAAAGACATGGCGTAGGAGCGGGTCTGAAACAGATCACCAATGGTTACCCTGGCATGACAGGCCGCGGCGATACAAAATTTAGAGCGCTGCACAATGGCCCCCATGAGACCGCCGACGAGCAGGCCGCCCCAGACCAGGGTATTATGAATGGCACTCTTAGCCGCGGCTATTTCCGCGTCAGACATATTTGAGGAATCGAGACCGGCATAGGCCTTGATCTTATAAACAAGAAAGACCACCCCGACAAAACCTATGACCACCAAGGCCGTGACAATCCCCTCCCTGAAATTTTCCTTACTCATTTTACCCCCGCTTTTAGACATATTGTTTCCAAGTTAAAGACGAAACCACCGTCTCCTCCATATCTACAATTTGCAAGGGCCATGCCAGGCATTCCAGGCCTAAAAAAGCCTGAATATGTCCATTTTGGAACAAAACGCCACGTTCAACTGTTCCGAAATGTCCTTTTGGGGGTGGGAATTATAAAAATATAAAAGTAACCATTCAGCTGCACCCCATCTTCGTCCGTTTTGGCCACCTCACGTACAGGGTGTACAGACTCGGCGGCCAAAACGGACGAACCTGGGGCACATCTGAACGGTTACAGTTCACAGTTTAGGGCAATTCGGTGCCTTAGCTGAATAGATACATATAAAATTATAATAATTGATATTTTTCCATCTTAGTCCTTAGCTGCCGCCGGGTGATACAAAGCCTTGCAGCCGCCCTGGTCTGATTCCAGTTCTCCGCCTTTAAGGCCTTTAAAACGGCGATTCGCTCAAGCTCGGCCAGGGGCATCCCGATTAAGCCCGCCAAATGCTGATCCTCCGCGGACTTATTTTCTCCCCGCGACTCGGAGTAATTATTTTGCATCTTCCGCGGCAGATCGTCCAAAACTATTATATCGAGACGGGAGAGAACCACCGCCCGCTCAATAATATTTTCCAGTTCACGGATGTTTCCCGGCCACTCGTAGACCGTCAGGGCCTCCAGGGCCGCCTGCTCTATCCCCCTGATAAACTTTTTGTTCTCCCCGGCGTATTTATTGAGAAAATAATGGGCGAGAGCGGGTATATCTTCCTTACGCTCCCGCAGGGCAGGCACCTTTATCTGAATGACATTTAAGCGATAAAAGAGGTCTTCCCGGAAAGTGCCCTTTTTAACCTCAACCTCCAGATCACGGTTGGTGGCAGCAATAATCCGGCAATCAGAGGCTAACTGTTCCCGGCCGCTGATCCGGTAAAAGACCCGTTCCTGGATGAAACGGAGCAGTTTAATCTGCATGGCAACAGACATCTCACCTATCTCATCAAGAAACAGGGTGCCGGAGGCGGCCATCTCCACCTTACCGCTTTCCCGCGACACAGCCCCGGTGAAGGCCCCTTTCTCGTGACCGAACAACTCATTCTCGATTAGATCCACCGGAACAGCGGCACAATTTAAGGCGATAAAGGGGGCGTCCCGGCGCTGGGACGCGGAGTGGATGGCTCCGGCCACCAGTTCCTTGCCGGTTCCGGATTCACCGGAAATCAGAATATTGGCCCGGCTTACAGCCACAACCTTAATGGTGGCAATTACCTCGTTAATGGCCGGGCTGCCGCCGATAATTCCAAAATGTTCTCCCTCTTCACCGGCAGCCGCCTCCGGCAGCACCTGTTCCTTTAAGAGGGTATGCTGGATAATGACCAGCATCTCATCCATATCCACCGGTTTGGTCAAATAATTTGAAGCCCCGTTTTTCATCACCTCCACGGCATTATCAATGCTGCCGTAAGCCGTAATCACCAACACCGGCAGAGATGGCCTTTTTCTCTTGAGCCATTTTAGAAGATCAAGCCCGGATTGCCCCGGAAGCCGCATGTCAGTGAGTACCAGATCAAAATTTACGGCAGCGGCCTTGTCCACCGCCTCCTCATAATTACGGGCGGTCTCCACCGTAAAGCCCTCTTTTCGCAGGTAATTAGAAAGAACCTTGCGAATATTCCTTTCATCATCAACAACCAAAATCTTCGCCATCTTATCTACGCTCCACTTTTATCCGCGACGGGCAGTTGAATCATGAACCGCGCCCCAGTCTCCGACTCCTCCAGATCCACCTCACCATGTTGAGCCGCCATAAGTTTATAGACTGTGGGCAGCCCCAGCCCCGAGCCGTTAATCTTGGTAGAAAAAAAGGGCTGAAAGACTTTCAAATTAACATCCTCCGGGATACCTGGGCCCTCATCCTGAATCCTGATCTCCACAAATTTACCCGCCAACCGGTATTCCACCATAATTAATCCGCCATCCTCCATGGCCTGAATGGCGTTTAAAAAAAGATTCATAAAGGCCCGCTTCAGGAGGGTGGGATCGGCCAGCACCCGCGGCAGCACATCCATCCCCGTTCTTTTGAGCCTGATCTCCCCCTCCTCGAGATCCGGCTCAAGGAGTTCCGCCACCCGTTGCACCACCTCATCCACCTGACAGGGGATAAGTTCCGGCTCCGGGGTTCTGGCAAATTGCAGAAAATCATCCGACATCCGTTTCATTTCCTGAATTTCTTCCTTAATAACCTCCACATATTCTTTACTCTCGGCCGGGTTCTCCCCCTTTTCCAGCCCGGAAACCGCGCCCCGGATAGCATATAAACTATTTCTGGTTTCGTGCGCGATCTGCGCCGACATCTGGCCGATGGCTGCCATGCAGGTTAATTTTTCCTGTTCCTTGGCAATTTTTTTATTTCTCTGCAGATATACCCTCAGATTAGTCATCATCCGGCTGAAGGCATCCCGAAGCTGCAAGGTCTCATCCTGACAGGAAACTTGTTTACGGGAGGCGTTATCCGGATAAATCTCCTGATCGAATTGATCAATCTCCCGCAAAAGCTCAATAATCGGTTTGGTCAGAGCCCTGGAAATAATAAAGGCCCCGCTGATGCCGAGGACAAAGATAACCAGGGCAAGATATAAAATCCGGCGGATTGTCCGCCGGAGTTCCCCATCAATACGCCGGCTCTCTGCCGCCCTGTCAAAACCAACCCGGAGCGCCCCCAGGGTTACTCCTTCAATCTTAATGGGCATTAAAATATCACCGCCCGGCAACGAAACGGATAAGGCCGGCCGCTTTAAGAACCGCATGAGTTTATCATCCCGGCCGCCAATATCCTTTATCCTGTCAGAGGCCACGATTATATGACGCTGGTCAATTATCCTGACCCGCGCGATCTCACCGGCGGCCCGCAGCTGCCTGATCTGTTCCATGAGATAACCATAGTCACGAGACAAAAGAACGTCCGAGGCCGTTTGAGAAAGTTTTCTGGCGATACTCTGATGGAACTGGCCAAGCTGCCATTTAAGATTTCTTCTTACCGTGGACATAACCAGAATACTGACAGTCAGAAAAATAACGATAATCAGGCCGATTACATAAACCACCCCCTTGGTTTTAATACTGGTCTGACGACGAAAGGTTTGAAAGGGGTGCATAACCGCCTATTGGCCTGTAAGAATTTTTTTGACTTTATTCTTCACGAAATCAGGAACAGTCTTTGAGGCCGAAAGCCGCCAGTCAGAGAGGGGCGGAGTACGACCCAGGATGACTATCCTCCGGGCGACAATATCATCCCGCAGCCGCCGCAGGGTATCCAGGGTTACATATCCAGCCGCCACCTCCCCCCGATAGACACTCATCAAGACACGCTCGCAGGTTCCAAGGATCTTTAAATTCGCCGCCGGCGGCATCCCATGCTGCCGCAGCCAGCGGGTCTGGGCTTTATAGCCTCCTTCTGAAAGTCTGGATGCAATCCCTATCTTCCTGCCCCGCAGATCAGTCAGCTCCTTCACCCCGCTGTTGCTATTGGTAATAATAAGGCCGATGTTGAGCTTCGGCGGCAAAAGCGCCAACGTACCGAGGTCTTCAAGAGGAGGCTTGCCGGGGCTGACGGCAAGGCCCGCTTCCCGCAAAAACAAATCACCCCTGCCGTGCTTGGCAAGCTCTATAAAGGCGGCAATACTCCCCGGTATACGAAGATGATAATTCCAGCCGGTTTTTAGACGCAGGTTAGTGAGCAAAGGCTTCAGGCGGCCGAATATATCGGCATCATAATAGAGAGGTTCCACCACCAGGGTATGCTCCCCTGGACGAAATACCGCCCCATTGCCCCTTCTCTTGAGACTTTCGCTTAACACCCTGACAATATCGTAATCACTATCCAGGGCCAGGGAAAAACCGTCCACCCCCTTTTCAAGGCTGCCAATAATTTTTTTACGGTTCGGGGCCTGATTCAAATCAAGCATGGCCGCCTTAATCCGGTCGATTAAGGCAAAACCCAGCCCCGCGCGGGCGGTAAAAAGATACTGGGGAATGGCCTCTGAATAACGGATAACTCTAAGGCCCTTGCCAATAAAGGCACGGGCCGCCATCTCCGGCACCCCGGTAACGTCAAACATCCTGGCCATAACCGCGAGTAGAGCGCTCTCATCATTACCGAGTTTCACGACCTCAAAAAATTTATCATTGGTCAAACCGACCCGCCGCAGCATAATCCGGGGTAACAAACCGGAACCGGGGCAATTATAACGCCCATAGACCAAGGTCTTACCAAGAAGTTCCGCTGTCCGTCTTATTTTTGAATCATCTCTTACCACCAGAACACTTCGATAGTAATCACGGCCGTTAAGCCGTAATTTAACGAGAGGCGACATGGGCAGAGACTTGGTCAAGGTACAATAGAGGGTCGGGCAGACAAAGGCGATATCAATTTTCTTTTCCC
>DRPV01000282.1 GCA_011330685.1 Desulfobacterales bacterium | reverse complement strand
CCGCCCCGCCAGGGCTGTAAAGACATTATTCACCTCCTGCCGCCCCTGGGAGCCCAAACAATATTATACATTTCCTGCGATCCGGCCACCATGATACGGGATATAGAACTTATGGCGGCCCAGGGCTATAACCTGCGGCGCATAGATGGAATTGACATGTTCCCCCAAACAAGTCATATAGAGGCCATCGCCCTCCTGAAAAAAGGGTAAGCGCAGCATGAAGAATCATGCAATAAAAATAAAAAAACTTAGAAGGGAAAAATGGTAGAAATAGGCAAAATAAACAGGCTGACAATAATACGGCAACTGGACTACGGCACCCAGCTTAATGACAGCGAGTCAGAGATTGTTCTTTTAGCCAAAAAAGACAGCCCCCCAAATTGCCGGCCGGGAGATAAGTTAGAGGTCTTTGTTTATGAAGACAGAGAAAAGCACCTGCTGGCAACCACCCGAATGCCCTATGCCACTGTCGGACAGTTCGCTAAATTACGAGTGGTGGCAAATTCCTCGTCTGGTGCCTATCTGGACTGGGGGATGCAGAAAGATCTGCTTGTTCCTAAAAGCGAGCAACAGGCCAGAATGGAGATCGGTAAATCGTATATAGTTTTCGTCTTCCTTGATAAAAAGACCAACCGCATTACAGCGTCCACAAAGTTAGACAAATTTTTCAGCCCGCATCCACCAGACTACCAGGAAGGTGAAGAGGTAAGGCTCATAATATTTACCAAAACGGATTTAGGCTATAAAGCGATCATTAACCACTCTCACCAAGGCATCGTGTATAAAAATGAGATTTTCCAGACACTTCATATTGGCCAAAGATTAAAAGGTTACGTTAAAAAAATACGTGAAGATCAGAAAACTGACCTGACCCTGCAACCATCGGGATATCAAAGGGTAGATGATGTCTCACAGGACATTCTTAAAACCATAAAAGATCTTGGCGGCAGAATTGCGGTGACCGATAAAAGCCGGCCGGAAGAAATCTACTCCCTCTTCGGAGTCAGCAAAAAAACATTCAAAAGGGCGATTGGCGCACTCTACAAAAGAAGGCTTGTCACACTTGAAAAAGATGGCATAAAACTCAGAGCAGTAAAATAAAGGACTAACCGGATTTATGAGTGAACAACAGATTAATAACCCTTTACACGGCATAACTCTGGAACAAATTGTGAACAGCCTGGTTAATGATTACGGCTGGAGTGCCTTGGGCAAACGCATCTCTATCCGATGTTTCAACAGTTCACCCTCAGTAAAGTCCAGCCTCAAGTTCCTGCGCAGGACACCATGGGCGAGAAAGAAAGTCGAGAATTTATACCTCAACACCCTAAAAAGTAAGCGGAAAAACAAGCTGAGTTAAGTCGTTGTAGCGGATTAAATCGTCCGAATAACCCATGATTTATTTTTTCCCTTTGACTTTATCCACGATCAGTGTTATTTATTGCCCATCAGTAACACTTTTTAAGGAAACGTATCACGCAATTTCATCGAATTAACAAAGAGGGATATAATGCACATTCCAGATGGTTACTTAAGCCCGTCAACATGCGCCGTTATGTATGCAGCCAGCGCCCCGGTCTGGTATTGGTCTGCCAAAAAGGTCAGTAAAACACTCACCGCCCGTATGGTGCCGTTGTTATCTATTTTTGCCGCCTTTTCCTTTGTGGTGATGATGTTCAATGTCCCGGTACCGGGCGGCACAACGGCCCACGCGGTGGGCGGCACTCTGATGGCAATTATCCTGGGGCCCTGGGCTGCTGCCATCGGGGTCTCAACCGCCCTCTTAGTACAGGCCGTCTTCTTTGGAGACGGCGGCATATTGTCTTATGGAGCCAATTGCTTTAACATGGCCATTGTCCTGCCATTTGTTGGTTATTTTATCTATCGACTGACCAGCCGGGGAGCAGCCGCGGGCTCAGGCCGTCACTGGCTGGCCATCGCCCTGGGCAGTTACGCTGGGATCAATGCCGCCGCTCTCTGCGCCGCCATTGAACTGGGAATCCAGCCGCTCCTTTTTCATACCGCTAACGGCACTCCCCTTTACTGTCCATACAACCTCAGCCAGACCATTCCAGCCATGATGATCGCCCATTTAACTATTGCCGGTATTGCTGAGGTAATAGCAACGGAGGGGGTTTTAGCCTTCACCCGGCACTCAATTCATCTGGGCCTTGAGACAAATATCAAAGAAGAAGGGGTTAGAGCATGAAAGGAATAAAAAAGTTATGGATTGGCCTGGGCCTGCTGGCCCTGATTTCGCCCCTGGGACTTTTGGCCACTAATACCGCCTGGGGTGAGTGGGGTAGTGACGAACTGACTAAACTGCTGGGCTATGTTCCCGCTGGTATGGTTAAATTCAGCGATATCTGGAAGGCACCATTCGCGGATTACACCATTCCCCAGGCTGGTGACAAGCCGGGCTATATTATCTCCGCGCTCATCGGGATGGGGCTTATTGTTATAATTACCTGGCTCCTCGGCCATCTTTTAGCGCAAAAAGCACAAAAAACACGGAAACAGTAGAACAGCAGGTCTCTCCCCCAAAAACAATAATGAACAGCAATAATTTTGTTGGTAAGACCCTGGCCGGGCTCACCGAAGCGGTTAAACAGGCCATCTTCGCGGAGCGTTACGCCCGGCTTCCCGGTCTGCTTCAGGGACTCGATCCCCGAGGTAAAATTATAACCTTTTTAGCTCTCTTAATTGCCACCGCCATTACCCGTCATCTTAGAGTTATGGCGGTAATATATCTGTTGACTATCGTTCTCGCCCTGGCCTCCCGCATCCCTTTGCTTTTTTTCATTAAACGGGTCTGGCTATTCATTCCACTCTTCACCGGCATCATTGCTCTACCGGCTATCTTTAATATTGTTACCCCCGGCCGGCCGCTTATTACCCTGCTGACCTTTACGGCCCCGCTTAACTGGGGGCCGTTTCATCTCCCCGCCACCATTGCCGTTACCCAGCAGGGGCTGCATGGCGCGGAAATTTTTATCCTCCGGGTGGCGACTTCAGTTTCCCTGTCCGTCCTGCTGGTACTAACCACGGAATGGGCCCGTCTCCTCCAGGCCCTATCAGCCCTTCATTTTCCCAAGGTGGCTATTCTTATCTTCGGAATGACCTATCGTTATATCTTCCTGTTTATTAAGGTGGCGGAAGAGATGTTCCTGGCCCGCCGCAGCCGCACCGTCGGACGAACAAATACCAGAGAGCAGCAGAATTGGCTGTCTTCCAGGCTGGGATTTTTATTAAACCGCTCATATAAACTGAGTAATGATGTCTATCTGGCCATGCTCTCCAGGGGCTGGACCGGCCAGGCCCGCTTGCTGGACGACTTTCATTTCCAATGGCGGGACGCGGCCTGGGCGGCCTTTACAATTATCTTTATCGGCACAATTATTTTTTTGGGGGGGATGAAATGAGCGAGACGGTTTTTAAGGTGAGCAATATGAGCTATACTTACCCCGGCGGCCTTTCCGGACTGTACGATATAGATTTCAGTATTAAACAGGGCGAGAACGTGGTCTTTTTAGGTGTCAACGGCTCCGGCAAATCTACCCTGCTCAAGTTGATTGACGGCCTTTATTTTCCCAATAAGGGAGTGATAGAGGCCTTTGGCGAACCCTTAACTGAGAGCCGCTTACAGGACGAAACATTCGCCTTTGCATTTCGGCGGCGGGTGGGGTTCCTCTTTCAAGATCCGGATTCTCAGCTCTTTCTCCCCACCGTCTGGCAGGAGGTGGCCTTTTCTCCTCTCCAAATGGGATTAGCGAGGGAAGAGGTGGAGGAAAAAACCAATTCCGCCCTCAATGCCCTGGGAATTGAAAAGCTTAGAGACCGAGTACCCTATCAACTCAGCGAAGGTGAAAAGAAAAAGGTAGCTCTAGCCTCATTATTAGCCTTAGACCCGGAGATCTGGCTGCTTGACGAACCAACGGCCAACCTTGATCCACGTACCCAGGACTGGGTTATTGAGTTTATTCTCTCACTGACAGCAAAAGGTAAAACTCTGATTGTGGCTATTCATGAACTCGAGGTAGCCAGGGTAATCGCCGATCAGGCCTATATCCTCGGCGAGGATCATCGGCTGGCCGCTCAAGGCGACCCACAAAAGATATTACAAGACGAAGCTCTATTACTACGGGCCAACCTCCTGCATCGGCATCGGCATTTCCACCCCTCTCTTACCCACCGCCATCCGCATCAACATTAAAGCTGCTCAACAAAAGCCCCATTTCAGCTATTACGGCAGGCAGTTACACCTTTTTCTTTTTCCACCTTTATGGTATCAATAACCTATTTTTGCTTGTAACTATTCAGCTGTACCCAATCTTGGAGTCTTCGCTTACCTGAATGGTTACAGTTAAAAGTTTAGGGGAATTTGTTGCCCCTGAATAGTTACTTTTGATTTATGGTAAAGATAGGGGATTGATATGCCGTCTGATTTAATGCTTTATTCCGGCGCTATAATACTCGGCGCCTTACACGCCTTTGAACCGGGCCACGGTAAGACCCTGATCGCCGCCTATATGATAGGCACCAAAGGCCGGGCCGTGGACGGCATATTATTAGGCTTAATTGTTACCTTTACCCACACCTTCAGCGTAATT
>DRPV01000281.1 GCA_011330685.1 Desulfobacterales bacterium | reverse complement strand
GCGGCGTATAATTTTTTTTCTCCGCCGAAGATCACATCCCTCTCCTGCAGATCTGTAGAGAAACTCAAGCGATGCAGCTCCGGCCCGGAGGACAAAGCCCCCCGAATATCCCAGGTATACACCGCGCAGCCAATGGGCCCATGAACAAGATGAAGTGCGTCGGCAATTGGATAAAGCACCACCCTGGAACCACAGAACACACAGGCCCGCTGACTGATAGCCCCGGCCAGGGACTCCTTATCGCAGACAATGCTGAATTTGCTGCCCAACTCGGTGCGGCACATCTGATCCTGACGTTCTTGAAGTATGGCTGTTGACATGGCTCACCCGCGTTTAATGATTGAAAAGTTGTAACTATTCAGATGCACCCCATCTTCGTCCGTTTCGCCCTCCTCACGTACAGGGAGTACAGACTCGGAGGCCGAAACGAACGAACCTGGGGCACATCTGAACAGTTACGGTTATGAGTTTAGGAAAATTTATTACCCATACCCATACTGAACAGTTATGAAAAGTTATCAACCTCAAAAAGCAAGGCCTGTGCCAACTGAAAATTATCGTTATTTAATCGCGTAATATCAGACAGATATCAAAAGGAGGGCGTTTTCAGGCGGGGAAAACAGACAATATTACCATTGTAGAGAATCAAACAAAAAAGGCTGCAAATTGACATTTTTGTAAACAAGCACAGGAAATGTGCGCAAGCCATTAATATAACATTTTCGTAATTAATATATAAAATCATATACATTTATGGCAGTAACACAAGGAATATCCAGATTAGAGCGTCTCTTATCACCAGAGGGAATAATTATTTTATCTTATATAAAATCAATTAGTTATAATCTTTCAGTCAATAAGCACAACCATATTGGCATCATAAGTGCTTAGTAAACAAACAAACTCAGAAAACACCTTCTTTTATAACTTTTACCAAGGAGTACATTATGAAAAAGATTGAGGCAATTATTAAACCATTCAAATTAGACGAGCTGAAGGAGGCGCTGGGTGATCTGCACATTACCGGTATGACCGTATCAGAAGTCAAGGGCTTCGGCCGCCAGAAAGGCCACACCGAGATCTACCGGGGGGCGGAATACGTCGTTGACTTTATCCCCAAAATCAAGGTGGAAATCGTTGTCAGCGAAGATCTTTGCGACCGGGTCATTGAGGCCATCATCTCC
Source organism: Desulfobacterales bacterium (assembly GCA_011330685.1). GTDB lineage: Bacteria > Desulfobacterota > Desulfobulbia > Desulfobulbales > VMSU01 > JAADIV01. The sequence goes on along the minus strand of DRPV01000281.1, from coordinate 23,887 downwards.
TCCGTCAAGACCGGTAAGATTGGTGACGGCAAGATTTTTGTCATGCCCATTGAATCCGTCTGCCGTATCAGAACAGGCGAGCGGGACAGAGACGCGATTTAAGACAACAAAGATAATTTTTCAAGGAGATAACAATGCGCAAATTACTATTAACCGTACTTTCCCTGGCAGTCTTAGTCGGCACCGCTTACGCGGCCAGCGACTCCGCTCCTACCATAACCTCAAACGCCGCGGCCATTCAGGGCGTACAGACCAATCTCAACTATGTCTGGACTTTGGTTGCCGCGGCCCTGGTATTTTTCATGCAGGCCGGCTTCGCCCTGGTGGAAACCGGTTTCACCCGGGCCAAAAACGCCATCAACATCCTCATGAAGAACCTCATGGACTTCGTAATCGGCTCTCTCGTCTTCTGGGCCATAGGTTTCGGCCTTATGTTCGGGGCTAATAACGGCGGCCTGTTCGGCACAACCGGTTTTTTCTTAAGCGACTTTCATGTTGGCGGCGACCCCTGGGTTCTGGCCTTCTGGATGTTCCAATGCGTCTTTGCCGCCACAGCCGCCACCATTGTTTCCGGCGCCATGGCCGAGCGCACCAGATTCAATGCCTATCTTATTTACAGCGCCGTAGTCTGCGCTATTATCTACCCCATTTTCGGCAGCTGGGCCTGGGGAAGTCTCTTCCACGGCGGCGGCTGGTTGGAGCATATGGGCTTTATTGACTTTGCCGGTTCCACCGTGGTTCATTCCATCGGCGGCTGGGCCGCCCTGGCCGGTGCCATTGTCCTCGGCCCCCGTATCGGCAAATACGGTAAGGACGGCAAGCCCCGCGCCATTCACGGCCACAATATCCCCATGGCGACTTTAGGTGTCTTCATTCTCTGGATAGGCTGGTTCGGTTTTAACCCAGGTTCCACCACTGCCGGAGATACGGATATTGCCATGATCTTTGTTAACACCAACCTGGCGGGTGCCGCCGGCTGCCTCACCGCCCTGTTCACCTCCTGGATACTCTTCAAAAAACCAGAAATCGGCATGACCCTGAACGGCGCCCTTGCAGGCCTGGTCGGCATCACCGCCGGCTGCGCCAACGTTACTCCCACCAGCTCAATTATCATCGGAGCCATTGCCGGAATACTGGTAGTCTTCTCTGTATTGTTTATTGACCGGATAAAAATTGATGATCCCGTCGGCGCTGTTTCCGTACACGGGGTATGCGGAGCCTGGGGCACCCTGGCCGCCGGCCTGTTTAATATCGGCGGGCCCACCGCTCACCTCATCATTGCCCAGCTCACCGGAATCGGCACCGCCTTTGTCTGGTCTTTCGGCTGCGCCTTTATCCTCTTTAAGATTCTTTCCGCAACCATCGGTCTCAGAGCCAGCGAAATAGAGGAAATTGAAGGATTGGATATCCACGAGCATGGCGGCCATGCCTATGACTTCCTAAGCACTAAACCTATATGAAACTGATTTTCATGTGTGAGGGGATGTCCCCTCACACATAACTTTTAAATTTTAAAGGAGATTAAAAAATGATGTTAACCACTAAAAAAATAGCCGGCGGACTCTTAGCCGCAACCTTTGTCCTGGCGGCCAGTACCGCGCCATCCTTCGCAGCCGACAAACCAACCGCCGATTTCTCCGTCGATGCCTTGAGTAAATATGTCTGGCGGGGTTTTGAGTTAAGCCGGGACAGCTTAGTTCTGCAGCCCTCCGCTACAGTAGAGTACAAGGGCTTTTCCGCCAACATCTGGGGGAATCTTGATACCGACACCTACAGCGGCAGCACCAATAACTGGACGGAAACCGATATGACCCTGTCGTACACCCGCAGTTTAGGAATGGTGGACTTGACCGGAGGCTATATATATTACGGCCTTGATAACGCCGACGACACCCAGGAGGTCTTTCTAAGCGCCGCTTTAAACACCATCCTCACTCCGACTTTAAGTATTTATCGTGATTACGACAGCTTTCCCGGCTGGTACATTACCCTCGGCATCTCGCATTCCATCCCCATCAAGGACGATATCACTCTGGATTTAGGAGCTCAGATCGGCTACCTGTCGGCTGACGAGGCCAGCTCCTATGGCGAGGTGGAAAATGGTGTCCAGTCAAGTACTCAGGCCTATAACGCCTTCCACGACGGCCTGTTAACCGCCTCCATGACCTTTCCGATAAACCAATATGTATCTATTACCCCTAAACTCAATTACTCCTTCGCGCTCACCGATGACGCCAGGGATCTCATCAAGGTAACCAGCCTTGACTATAACAATTCAACACACAGCGGCGGCCACGACAACTTCCTTTACGGAGGAATAAACGTCGATCTGTCCTTTTAATCACAGCCAAGAGGGATGCTGTCCACCAGCATCCCCCTTGGATTATTAATTATTCCGCCGTCAGGCGATGCCCCTAAGCAGAGAAAATGAGTAAACACATCCTCATAATTCAGCAATCGGCAAACAAAATTCCCGGCAATATCCTTAAAATCGCCGCCGGACTTAATATCCAGACCCGGATTATCAAGTTATGGCATAAAAACATGGCAATCCCCTCCTCCCTGAATAAATATGATGCCCTGGTAGTACTTGACGCCGCCCCCCCGCCGGCAGATCACGATAATCCACTATCCCCGAAATGTGTGCAGGACGTTATTACCAAATCGTTAGAAGATGACCGTCCCTTCCTCGGTATCGGCCGCGGCCTTCACCTGCTGGCCGCCCACTACGGGGCCGTCATCGACGACAATTTTACCCCGGACATCGGCTTTATTACGGGCTACCTTACCCATAAAGGCCGGGAACATCCAATATTCAACAACCTTCCCGATAAATTCCTGCTCTTTAAATGGCATCGTCAGGCAGTTATGTCCCCCACCCCCGCCAATGTTGACATCCTGGCCTCATCCGTATCCTGCCAGTTCGAGGCCCTCTCCATCACCGGCCGGCCGCATATAGTCGGCCTACAATTCATGAACAACAGCGCCGCCCTCAAGGATGTAAAAAAACATATAATAAATGATAAAAATTGGTTATCTTCCCATGACCAGCAGGCTCTGCCGACAATAACCGACGAAGCCGCGCGGCTTGGCTCCATAGCGACCAACCATTTCAACGCTATTTTCAGTAATTTTATCAATATGATATAAGGATGAATAGCGGCCTGAACTCCGCCCGCGGCCCAGATATACAGCTATATCATTAAAGGGATATTTTTATGACTACCGCCGTCAGGAACAACAATAAATTCACCCTTATTTCACAGAACAGCCCCTTCGCCACCTTAGACGCCCCCATGGAAAACCGCCTGTTCTCTGAGCCGGCCAGAAAATTCGCCCGTCAATTACGCGCCACGGGCCTGATTACGCAATATCGTATTATCAGGGCTCTGATCTTCGATTTTTTAGCCGTCAAGTCCTTTACCGAAGTCCTTCCCCTCCTGACCGATAAAAAACGGCGGGCAGAGATGAACCGCCGCAGCTACCGCCTGTTAGGCAATATGTTCGGCTTACAGGGGAACGAAGAGGAGATAATCGCCGCCATTCGCGATTATTCCCGCACCGCGGATCGAGTAATCCGTTATCTACAGAGCCGGGTAATGGCCCCATACGCCCCCTATATTGAAATGACCAACGAGATTGACATCACCAGCAGCCCCGTTGATTTACTCTTAATCATCTTCAACAAGCGCTACCACAAGAAGGCCCGTTTTGAAGCGCGGAGGAAACTGCTGCTCATGTATTTAGCCGGTTCCATTGACCAGCGTGAACGGGAAACCAATATTGAAAATAATTTCATCGATTTTTTAGACTTTCTCAACGAGCATGTCTGGAGCCCGGATCTGCTCATCGGCGAGTTAGACATTTCCTGCCTGTTAAGTCGGCACAGCAGTGATAATTTTGCCTGTCAGGAGGTAAAAGTCGTTTCCATAGAGGAAAGCGCCGCCCTGAAGAAAAAAAGGGGGCGCAAAATAACCCTGATTAAACGGCGGCGTTTCAGCAGCCATGGCCGAACGATACCGGTCTATGTCTCAATCCGCAAAAAACCGCCTGAGGCCAAGGTTCTGAAACTATTGCGTAAAGGCGAGGAAAACCCGGCCGCCGCCGTGGATGACGAGTTAGGACTCATGGCGGTTTTAGACTCCATCGGCGAGGTCAGGCTCTTCCAGTCCCACCTCACAGAGAGCGCCATCAAGGCCAATTCCTTCATGACCTTAGAGGACATCTCCGACACCTTAACCGGCGGCCGTTACGAAAGCAGTAATATCGGCAGCTCCGCCAATACCCCCATGTTTAAATTTTTTGCCCGGATGGGCGGCATGCGGGTGGAATTCATCATCCACACCAACCGTACTTATCTCGACTATATATATCAACGCGGGGTTTCCCATGATGAATACGAGATCAAGAGGCTCTTTGACAGCGGGGTGGCAGAACTCCTTTTCCCACCGGATATTTACAACCTTAACCTGAGCGACATCAAGAATAATCTCATCAAGACCTGTCGACGTAATATTGAAAATATTGAATCTAATTAGACGCCACAAAAAAGGCCCGTCTGATAACTCAGACGGGCCTTTTTTGTGTGAAACAGCTGACTAATCAATCGGCATCAGATAAGGAAATATCAACCGACGGCCTCAAGGTAGCACAGGTGGCCAGAGCCGCGTGTACCTTGTGATTTTTAAAGGCGTTAATCAACCCGTCATCAGTCTTAGCGCCATTATCATAATCGACCAGGGCCTGCTGACTGAGATTATAATCAAAGCGCGGAGCCCATTTCCTGGAACCCAGACGGGCGGTAACGGAACAGTTATCCACCATATAGGCCACTCCCTTGTAATGCATATAGGGATTTAAGGAATCAACCGCCTCAATAACAGACTCGTTGCAGACCTCGCTCAGGCAATGGCCTTTTTCGATGAGCAGATCAAGCTGGGCCATCATGGTGGCGCAGTACATCCCGGCCGTGAAGGCATTAACCGGGGCCTCCTCTCCTGAACGCGCCGCCCTCACCTTCTCACCCACCTGCCACATTCTGGTGCCGTCAATCTTACCCATGGGGTAGCGGGCAAAACGCTGGCCGGCCATAACCACCGAGCGGATCTCGTTACCGGAGGAGACTTCGTCATAGATCTCCAGCAGAATATCCATGGCCGGGCCGTAAGATTGGGAATAGATATTCTCAAATATCTTTTTATCATCGGCATTTAATTTTTCATAGACTGCCAGGATGCCATCATGGGAAATAGTCTTGCTGATTATGCCGGTAATATTCTCCACTGAGGCGGTAAAGGCCTCCGCCTCGCTCATATTATCCTGCATAACATAACGGCGATAGAGGGATTCGACAATACCATGAACTGCTCCGAGCAGAATACTGCGCTCGCCAAAAATATCGCTGCAATATTCATTACGCAGGGTAGTCTTGAAGATGTAAGGAGCGCCAATGGCCACCGCCCAACCCAGGGCCAGATCGGTAGCCCGGCCGTCAATATCCTGCTCCACGGCAAAGCTGCAGTTAATTCCAGCCCCATTAACCTTCTTACCCTGGACGTAGAGACGGCGAACCGAGGGGCCCATACCCTTGGGACAGACCCCGATTACATTGATATTTTTAGGGAATGACTGCCCGACGCTGGTCAGATGACCCAGCAGAAAACCATGTGACAGCCCCAGGGTAGCGCCGTCACGCATGGCATCAAAGACCAACTGATAATTTTCGGCCTGAGCCGCGTCTGAAATAAGCAGGATAACCAAATCTGATTTAGCCGCGATATCGTACATCTCGCCCAGAGTACCCGCTTCCTCGTTAAAACCGGCTTCCCTGGCCTTGGCCATGGAGGCGCTGTCCGGACGCAGACCAACAGCTACCTTAATATCAGAATCAGTTAGAGAATCCTTGAGATTCTGGGCCTGGGCCGGGCCCTGAGAGCCCCAGCCGATTACCCCTATCTGCTTGATACCGGCAAAGGCCTGCTCCAGCAGATGAAATTGATCCCGGCCGCCACGGACAATTAACTCCTCCGTGTCTGCCAGTTTAATAGTTTCCGTCTTAAAAATATTGGTACTGAATGTTTCCATAATTACTTCTCCTTTAGTAACTATTTAGATGTATATCTGAAAGGAACAAGAATCAAATTTGAAAAATGCTGATTTTTACCCCCTACAATAAAAAAATCTCCCCATGACTAATGGAGAGATTTTTTTAAAAACGAGAGAAACTATGAAGTTTATTTTACTGCTTCAGATAGTCCCTTTCCCGGCTTAAACTTAGCCACAGTCTTGGCTGCGATCTTTAACTCAGCGCCGGTTCTGGGGTTACGACCCGTACGAGCGGCACGCTCAGTAACAGAAAATGTGCCAAATCCTGTGAGGGCGATACTTTCCCCATCGGCCAGACTAGTGGTTATTGAATCAAGGAGAGCCTGTAAAGCTCTGCTGGCATCAGCCTTGGTAATTTCTGCGGATTTAGCAATCGCGGCTACAAGTTCTGTTTTATTCATCTTTTCCCCTTTCAAATAATATTCTTTCTAAAATAAGCAAATATGCTTTTCCTCTTAAAATCTCCTTTGACAGCAAGGGGAGCGATTACTTCCCTCGTTATTATTAACTATAGAGTTGGATTTGTTGCAAGAAAAAATATATAATTTCAAGAAAAAAATTTCTTTAACTCCTCGACGTCCTCAGGACGGCAGAGAAAGGTGAAGAGATCGCCCGCCTGAATCCTGGTATCGCCACGCGGAATAATCACGGTGCCGTTCCGTTCCACAGAAACCACATTTACCCGTTTAAAAAATCGCGTTTCAGCCAAAGTCTTACCAGCGGCGTTACTATCAGCCCTGACTTTTAAATCAACAAAGACAACATCACTTACCTTACGCAGGGCCATACGTTCAGCCGCATAGGCCTCTTGCTGCTTACGCATAATCCCCACCTCATAGGCCCTGATTATGTCACTGCGGCTTATAAGACCTACCAACGTAACGCCATCCTCTCTTGAAACCACCGGCAGCCGCGACAGGTCACGGGGCGACATCTTCTGGATGGCGGCCCATACCGGCTCATCGGGAAAAACGGTAATCGGATTGGCGCTGGCCACATCAATAATCTTCAATTCACTGATTTTACTGTTTCCCGACAATACCCTGGTCATATCCTCCAAAGTAACCATGCCATATAGCTTTTTGTTGTCCTCCACCACCGGGAAGCCATGCAGATGCGTCTCCTGAAATACCGCGTATAGATTTGTAAAGGGCAGATTGATATTAAAATGGATGGGTTCCTCGTTCATTACCTCCTCAACCCTTACCCCCTGCATAATATCCAGGTCACGCCCCTTGACGAAATGTATACCTCGTTTAACCAGTTTAATCGTATAAATAGACTCGGGACAGAGGAGAGCGGAGATGGCGGTTGCCGCTACTCCGCTGACCATAAGGGGTAAGATCAGGGAATAATCGCTACTCATTTCAAAGACAATGAGCATAGCGGTGAGCGGCGCCCTGGCGGCGGAGGCAAAGACCGCAGCCATCCCCACCAGGGCGTAGGCCCCAATATTGCCGGCGATTCCCGGAAACAGCTGGTTGGCGAGATAGCCAAAGGCCCCGCCACAGACGGCACCAGTGAAGAGCGAAGGCGCGAAGACACCGCCGGAATTGCCGGAACCCAGGGTTAAGGAGGTGGCCAGGGGCTTTAAAAAGATAAGCAAGAATATAAGCAGAAAGGAGACCTTACCCTGCAGAACCTTCTCGATAAAGACAAAGCCCGCCCCATAAATATGAGGAATATTGCCGATCAAGGGCATATCAAGGTGAAATGTCTCTGGAGAATAAAAGGAGACCCCCGGCAGATAGACATAAAGCAGACCGAGGAGGCCCAATATCAAGGCCCCGGCAGCGGGTTTGAGCGCCAGGGGGAAACGCCATTTATCAAATACCGTCTCAGTAAAATCCAGCATATAAATAAACATTACCCCGGCTAGGGCAGCGAAAATACCAAGCAGAAGATAGAGAAACAGATCCCAGGGCGAACGCATTACATAGCTCGGCACCTCAAAGGCCGGTCTGTCCCCGAGAAACATCCGGCTGATAATACTGGCCGAAACCGAGGCAATCACCACATTAGCGAACAAGCGGCCATGGAGTTCCGTCATCAACACCTCGGTGGCAAAGGCCACTCCGGCCAGAGGGGCGTTAAAGGTGGCGGCAATCCCGGCCGCCGCCCCGCAGGAGACCAGATTTTTTATCCTCTCTTCTGAGAGTCCCAGCCATTGTCCTATTGTTGACCCCATGGCCGAACCTACCTGAACAATAGGCCCCTCACGACCGGCGGAACCGCCGGTGCCGATACATAAAGCGGAGGCAATAATTTTAACAACAGCCACCCGGGGTCTGATACGGCCGCCCTGCAGAGTGATGGCCTGCATGACCTCCGGTACGCCGTGCCCCTTGGCCTCCGAGGCAAAATAGGCAATGAGCGGCCCCACCATCAAGGCTCCAAGGACAGGAATAATTATATAGGAAAAATTACCGGCAAAAGGGAGAAAATATCCCGCCCCGTGATAGAACTCCACCTGGATCCAGGCAATAAGATTAATAAAGAAAACCGCCGCCAGCCCAGTCATAGAGCCCACCACGGCAGCAATCAGCATCACGGAAAAACCGGTAGCGGAGAGGGCGGCCAAAAACTTTTCCCGAAGTTGCTTAAACATAGTTTCCTTTTTTACAAAAAAATCAGTAATAAACGGCACTGCCTCGGCGGGTCAATCAGGGCAACATCCGATAATACATATTTCTTTTGGTGTAACCCCGGTTATTTCCCTAACTCCTATGATTAATAACTTGATAAGACAATAGATTTTCTTTTATTTTTCTTTTATAATGGAACCTTACAGCGAATGAAACACTTTTAGAATAAATGCCGCAATGAAATATTACAGACTGCTTGACTTCAACAAAGAACCATTGCTCAGCACCCCGGATCAGGAAACATTCTTCAAAGCCGGTCAGCATCTCGACTGCCTCCGGGAACTGGAGCTTGCCGTCCGCCTGCGGCAGGGATTAAGTGTAGTAATCGGCAAAAGCGGCACTGGTAAAACCACCTTAAGCCGCCAGTTGCTGCAACAGCTGACCACGGAAGACCAACGTATTCAGGCCCAGCTCATTCTTGACCCGCAATGCGGTTCAGTGCTGGAATTTCTCTTGGCCATGACCAAGAGCCTTGGGCTGCCGATAGATAACGAGTCCACGGAACAGCAATTAAAGAATGGTATAAAAAGGTATCTTGAGCAGACGGCGGAAAAGGGCAAAATTACGGCCCTGATTATTGATGACGGCCAGAATCTACCCGATTTCGTCCTGGAGATTTTAGGTGTTTTTTTAACCTTTGAGGCCAACCGGCACAAACTCCTGCAGATTATTATCTTCGCCGGGAAAAAGTTTGACCTCATTCTGCGGCACCAGGCCAATTTAACCGGGCAGCTCACGACCCGTCTCAGTCTCAAGCCTTTGAGCCTCAATGAGACTAAGCAGATGATATCCTTCCGGCTCTCCAAGTCTCACCATAAATCAACCGCGGCACCCAGATTTTTCTCCCCCTCGACCGTCTTGCTGATTTACCTCTTGAGCGGCGGTTGCCCCCGCCGCATAGTAACCCTCTGCTCCAGGCTGATTATCGCTCTTCTGGTAAAGAATAAACAACGGGCTGGAGTATTTAATCTCCTGTTCAGCCTAAGGGGCCATAAGCAAAGAACTCAACCACACAGAAAGAGGCTGATTATTATTCTGGCGCTAAGCGGGTTCACAGCCATAATCCTCAGCCCGGAGATATTTCACCGCCCGACAGGGGTAAATGTTCGGCAGAGCATATTACGAACCACTCCTGTCCAGGCCGCGGGAACCAAGCCGATCCCGCAGAGGGGAAAAACGGCACCTATGCCCATCAACCGGGCAGGAGCTTCAGAACACAGAGCACATAGAGTATTAAAGCGGGAAGAAACCCGTTTACCCATCCCCGTCGAGCCGGCCGTTCTGGGTGAGTTACGAGTTCACAAAGGAGATACCCTGAGTAAGATGATTGCCAGGGTATATGGGCGATATACAGGGGCCAGACTGGCCTTAGTCCGTAAAGCCAACAAAATTCCGGGCTCCGGAAAGCTGCTGTATGGAACCACAATCAAGTTCCCCGGCGAGACCAAAGTAAATTTTCAGCCCGCCGCCCATGAATTCTGGCTGCAATTAAGGGTGCTGAACACTCTACGGGCGGCGGTTGACGTCCTCAAGTCATATCCGGCAAACAACCCGCCCATTATCATTGTCCCTGCCCGGCGTTCGGCAAAGGACAAGGCGGCAGTCTTTATGATTGTCCTGGAAAAACGCTTTAAGAAGAAGAGCGCGGCAGCGGCAATCTTAAATTCCCTGCCGTCGAATCTCAGGAAACAGGCCGTAATCAGGGTAAACGATCAATAAACGACACTCCGGAAGTCCGGAAGACAATCACCCTCCAAGGTTTAATGTAAGCGCTTCAGGCCTCAATAGCCGTCAGGATAGGAGCATATTTCCCCGCAATAATTTTTAAATACCAGCCTCTCCCCTCTCTCAATCACATAATCCGGCAGCAGGGGTATTTTGCCGCCTCCCCCTGGGGCATCCAGCGCGAAATGAGGAACAGCCATCCCCGAGACATGACCGATTAACGATTTCATAATTGTCAGGCCGGTCTCAATCCTGGTTCGGAAATGATCGGTGCCGCGGGTCATATCGCCTTGAAAGAGATAATATGGCCTGACCCGCATGCGGAGTAAACCACGCAGCAACTCCTTTATAACCTCAGGGCTGTCGTTCACGCCCCGCAGTAATACCGTCTGACAGCCCAGAGAGATACCGGCGTCAGCCAGCCGGCCGCAGGCGGAAGCAGCCTCCGCCGTCAACTCGGCCGGGTGATTAAAGTGGGTATTTATATAGAGGGGATGATAACGTTTCAACATGGTGCAAAGCCGCTGAGAGACCCGCATGGGCAGAACACAGGGCACCCTGGTACCGATACGGATTATATCAACATGCGGAATGGCGCGCACCTCGGCCAATATCCACTCTAAACGCTCATCAGAGAGCAGCAGCGGATCACCGCCCGAGAGCAGAACATCCCGAACAGCCGGGGTGCGGCGGATATAATCCAGTCCAAGAGCAATGGTAGCATCATCAATAACCATCTCCGCCGTCCCCACCTTCCTCTTCCGGGTACAGAAACGGCAGTACATGGCGCATTGACTGCTGACCAGAAATAATACCCGATCCGGGTATTTATGCACCAGATTGGCCACGGGGCTGAGCGCCTCCTCGGCCAGGGGATCAGCCTCACAGACCACATCCTTTAGCTCCAGAGACGAAGGCACGGCCTGCCGCCAGAGCGGGTCATCAATATCCTTAACCAGTCCCCAATAATAGGGATTAATCCGCATGGGATATTGTCGGGCGGCCTCCTCAATCCCCCTGGTATCGGCAGCCGGGAAACGGCGCTTGACGGCATCGGCAGAGGTGAGACTGTCTGCCAGCAGATTCCGCCAGCTCATAAGGCGGGATTATAAAGCCGCGCCGCGTCGATTAAAACCCCGTGCCGGAATAAAACACCCTCACGGCGTAAAAGCTCAATCTTACGCCGCCAGAGCGGCCCCCGCTCCTCGCCCATGAAACCGCCGACCGTCAGATCAGCCCTGATTATCCGGTGGCACGGCACCTCAGGGGCAAAGGGATTACGGCGCAGGGCCTGCCCCACGGCCCTGGGAGACCGGCAGTCAATGGCCGCGGCCAGTAATTTATAGGTGCTCACCCGGCCCCTGGGAATACGGCTCGCCGCCCGGTAGACCCGTTCCTGGAAATCGCTGATTCGCATGACTTAACTCTGCTCATAGAGGGAGGGTTTAACCGTCTTCAGGTTATGACGCTTAATATCCGCCATAATATCCAAACCAATCTTTAAATGATTATCGGTGAATTTACAGAATATATCTTTGGCACTTTCCTTGCTTTTAATGCCGCCTTTACGCATGGGCAGATCGGAGATCAACATCACCGCCCCGGTGGGCACATTCAAGGCGTATCCCACCGCGAAGAGGGTGGCGATCTCCATATCAATGGCCAGAATACGATGTTTGAGTATATATTCAATAAACTCCTCATCAAACTCCCACATCCGGTAGTCGGTGGTCAGCATTATACCGGACTTAGGTTTAACCCCCATCCCGGCACAGATCACCTCCTCACATACCCGGTTAATCCAGAACTCCGGCAGAGCCGGGACATCCTGGGGAAGATAATGCTTACTGGTACCCTCATCCCTGATACTGGCGGTGGGGATAAGCAGATCACCAATCTCCACCTCGTCGTCAATACCGCCGCACATACCCAGCATTATCACACACTTGAGATTGTCGAGGAAAGAAAGACAGTGCATAATAATTCCAGCCGAAGGGGAACCCACCCCATGGTTGATAATTGAGACATCACGTTCTTTATCATGCACCACCTGCCAATAACCAGCCTTAACAGGATTATCAGTTATTCTGGCGAACTCCTGGATATAACGTTCAAAATTGCATAGCAACACATGGGACTGAAACTCATCAACCGTAGAACCGGTATATCTTTCCAGGGTGTTACGGGCATAACTGTCGGGGCGCAATAACGTCATAGTACTCCTTTTGATTTTTTTGATTCAACGTAACTTTCAGGTCACAAAGACGGGGCATTAATAATAGTTTTACGAGCCATTATGGTCAAGAGAGAAATTAAAGCGCATTGACCTTAGCGTCATTCTGCATTACTTTCTTCTGCCATGAAATCTATAAAAATTCCCCGTGTCACCTGGTTGATTCTAATATTTATCGCCTGGCTGGCCTTTAACTTATTTAGAACGCCTCACCCCGCTGTTTGAACGGTTTCCCCGTCTGCCCCTCAGGTTGAGGAGTCCTGTTTACCAGCCCGGTAGCCTTAATAATTACAACAAACCCTCTTTATAACTATTCAGCAAAGGCAACAGATTACCCGAAAATAGAAACCGTAACCGTTCAGATGTGCTCCAGGTTTGTTCGTTTTGACCTCCGAGTCTGTACTCCCTGTACGTGAGGAGGGCAGGTAAGCGTAGACTCCGAAACGGACGAAGATGGAGTGCAGCTGAATGGTTACCACTCTTTTTTAATTTTATTTTGGAGAAACAATATGGTTAGTGACGTCAGTCTGAAATACGCCATGGAAGAGCATTACTGCCCGCATTGCAATACTCGTTTAAGTTGCTGCAACACCCCGCCTATTCACGTGGGAGACGGCCTGGGCTGGGGCACAGACGTTTTTTTTATCTGCTTGAACGATGAGTGCTCAATGTTTGTTGAGGGCTGGAAATATATCGAAGAGCAATACGGCAAAAGCGCCTCCTATCGTTATATGCTCCTCCCCGGCGAGAAAAATGGCTCTCCCATGATGGTGGCCAGCAGAATCGCCTTTACCGATGCGGCCGTTGACCTGGAGGAGTTAAAAAAAGGCAACGAGAGATACCAGCGGGAGCAAAAGGCCCGTCAGGAGCTTGAAACCTGTGTGGCGGATAAAAATCCGGCACCGGCTATCTGCCTGATAATTGATGAAGAGGCCAATCTCAAGGAACGGCAGCGGGCGGTTAAGCTTCTGGAAGAGATTAACGACCTGTCCTGCCTTGATGCCATTCGTAACCATAAATTTCGCCATACTGAAATTGGCCAGTTGGCTAATCTGGCCCTCAGCCGAATGCTGAAAAATTCCTTTCAGAAAGAATGCCCTTATTGCGCGGAAATCATTAAGGCGCAGGCCAAAATTTGTAAACATTGCGGCAAAGAAATGGATTGAGAATTAATCAACCACGGTTATCTTTTATTCTTGCCAAGCAGGCCGCAATCCGTTATATAGTTGTCATACATTGATGTATGGTGGGCGTAGCTCAGTAGGTTAGAGCGTCGGGTTGTGGCCCCGGAGGCCGTGGGTTCGAAACCCACCGCTCACCCCAAATTTTTCAAAGGGAAAATCGACAGCCGATTTTCCCTTTTTTTTATTCTATCGTGACTATAATTATGCCGGACAATTCACCAAATTCACCATTAACAGACCTGCGTAACCTCACCCTGAAAGAGCTTACCGATTTTATTGTCGAGCTTGGCGAACCAAAATTCAGGGCCCGGCAGATTTTTTCATGGCTCTACCGCCCCCAAATCAGCTCTTTTTCAGAAATGACCAATCTGGCCTTAACATTCAGAGCCCGCCTGCAGGACATTGCGCGCCTCAGCAGCCTGCAGGTTGATAAACGGCAAGAGGCCAATGATGGAACGGTAAAATACGCCTTTAAACTGGCGGACAACGCCCTCATCGAAAGTGTGCTTATTCCAGATGACAACCGCCATACCCTCTGTGTCTCCTCCCAGGTCGGCTGCGCCATGGGCTGCGCCTTCTGTCTCACCGGCACCATGGGGCTGCGCCGCAACCTCACTGCCGCCGAGATAGTTAATCAGGTTATCCACGTCCGAAATGAATTAGAGGCTAAGACAAACGGCAAGGGGAGAATCAACAATCTGGTCTTCATGGGAATGGGCGAACCGTTAGCGAATTATGACAACCTCCGCCGCGCCCTTGACATCCTAACTGACGATAACGGCCTGGATTTTTCGCAGAGACGAATCACGGTATCAACCTGCGGCCTGGTACCCAAGATAGAGCAATTGGGAGCGGAGACCAAGGTTAATCTCGCCATTTCACTGCATGCCGCCGATAACGAGACCCGCAGCCGCCTGCTGCCCATTAACCAGACCTATGACATAGACGCGCTCTTACAGGCCTGCCGCGCGTATCCCCTCCCCAAAAGGCGGCGTATAATGATTGAGTATGTCCTGCTGGCCGGGATCAATGACAGACCTGGAGACGCCCGGCGGCTAATCAAAATTCTCCACAAACTACGCTGCAAAATCAATCTATTACCATGTAACGAGACCGAGGCGCTGCCCTTCAAACGCCCGGAGAGAGCGGTGGTGGAAAAATTTCAACATATTCTGCAAGAGGCGGGATATACGGCAATCATCCGCGAGAGCCGGGGGGCGGAAATCTCCGCCGCCTGCGGGCAGTTGGCTAATAAAAGGCCCGGTAACTGCCACCAGACTACTTAAGAATGTGTCTTTCGCGTTTTTTTTTATTTAACGACACAAAAAATCGCAGAGAGACAAAATAGGCGATTATGGCCAGCGGAAGAGCCAGCACCACGCCGCCGCTTAACATGACAACCACCGCCTCCCAGCCCAAAGAGGCGATACTGTGTAAGGCCTCTTTAAAACCACTATGAGCGGAGATAACACTAAGCACCCCCGAAATTCTCGCCCAGGAAAGATCATAAGGGGTTATTTTGCTGCCGATTAACCAGGCGAAATAATACTGAGGGAAATAGGTAAGAGGGTTGCATATGGCCATGCTGGCCAAAAAAGCGGCTAGTATATTAGCCCGAAAAATGGGAGCAAAAATAAGCAGACTAATACTGTGCAGAGGCATGGTGGGGGTGGTACCCAAAAAGGTACCAAGAGCCACCCCTCTGGCAATACTACGCGGATCGCCCTTGAGACGGATAAAACGCAGATAATAATAACGTAAAAGACGTGAGGGATTAAATTTCATGTCCATAAAGATGAGCGGGAATATACATCGAGGTCATTATCTGAGGTTTCACCGTTTTGGAGTCGATACCAGCCGGCCAGGGCAATCATGGCGGCATTATCGGTACAGAATTCAGCCGGGGTGAGGAATAACTCCATCCCTTCCTGCCGCGCGCGTTTGCTTAATACCTCCCGCAGACGTTGATTAGAGGCCACGCCGCCGGCCGCGGTAAGGTACTTAATTCCCTGGCACCTCGCCGCCATGACGGTCTTCTCCACCAGCACCTCCACCACCGCCTCCTGAAATGAAGCGCAGATATCGGCAATGGGTATCGGCTTTTTCTTCATCCGGCATTGATTGACATAATTTACCACCGAGGTCTTGAGGCCGCTGAAGCTAAAATCCAGGCTGTCGGCCTCTAACCAGGCGCGAGGAAAATTAATGGCCCGGCCATCGCCCTCAGCGGCCCGTTCAGCAACCGCCGGGCCGCCGGGATAAGAGAGACCGAGAAGCTTTGCCACCTTGTCAAAGGCTTCACCGGCCGCGTCATCCCGGGAACAACCCAAGAGGCGGTAATCAAGGGGGCCGGAAACCTGAAAAATACTCGAATGTCCCCCGGAGGCCACTAGGGCGACAAAGGGATAATCCGGCCGCCGCTCACCCAGAAAAACCGCCGAGATATGACCGCTTAGATGATCAACCCCGGTGAAGGGAAGCCCCCTGACCAGAGCCAGGGCCTTCACAAAAGACAGACCCACGAGAAGCGAGCCGATGAGCCCAGGCCCCTGAGTAACCGCCAGGGCGTCAATATCGTCTATGGTCACCCCCGCCTGGCGCAGGGCCTCCTGCACCACGGGATAGATATTCAAGAGATGATGGCGGGAGGCCAGCTCTGGCACTACGCCGCCATATTCAGCATGAACAGCAATTTGAGAATTAATGACATTGGCTCTTAACAGCCGACCGTCTTCCAGTACCGCGGCGGCTGTTTCGTCACAGGAGCTTTCAACCCCGAGGATTAACATATATTTTCCATTTTTTCGTTCTTTCGTGTTTCGTTGTGCCTGGGCAACCAAACATAACCGTTACACAGGACAAATTGAATAAGATTCGCAGGTAACTCCACAAATGACTTAATTTATAGTCAAAAAAGGAGTAAAACAACTTAATTTTTTTTTATTATCATTTAACCGCTATGAATATCGAACATAACACCCTTATCGACACCTTTAATCGCAGTATAAATTATTTGCGGGTCTCCATCACCGACCATTGCAACCTGCGCTGTCAATACTGCACCCCCCGGGACGGCAAGACCGAGCATGCCAACCTGCTGTCCTACGAGGAGATCCTGCGGGTGGTGCGCCTCGCAGTGGGGCTGGGTATAAAAAAGGTGCGTCTCACCGGCGGTGAACCCCTGGTGCGGCGGGGAGTAATGCCCTTTATCCAGCGCCTGGCTCAGGTGGACGGCCTGCGGGAGATACGCTTGACCACCAATGGTGTTCTGCTGGAGGATATGCTGCCCGATCTTCACGAGGCCGGACTTGAGAAACTGAATATCAGCTTAGACAGCCTGCGCCCCCGCCGTTTTGAGGAAATCACGGGCTCCGCCTGCTTTGCCAAGGTCTGGCGGGGAATTGAAAAAGCACTGGAGATGGGCTTTCCGGTAATCAAATTAAATGTGGTTGCCATGCGCGGAGTTAATGATGATGAATTCATTGATTTCGCCCGCCTGAGCATTAAGCAGCCCCTTGATATTCGTTTTATCGAATTTATGCCCGTCGGCTTGGCCGGGGCCGGACAGCAGGGGAAATTCATCTCAGCGGCGGATATAATGACAATCATTGCTCCCTTGGGCGAATTACAACCCATCAAGAGTCAACGTCTCCATGGCCCGGCCCGCATGTTTAAACTGCCGGGAGCGGCAGGCAGCCTTGGCTTTATCAGCCCCTTGAGTAATCATTTCTGCGATACCTGCAACCGCCTGCGGCTGACCTCACAGGGACGTCTGCGCTCCTGCCTGCTCACCGACCGCGAAGAGGATATCAAGGGGCCGTTGCGGGCCGGAGCCTCCGACGATGATATCCGCCAGTTACTAATTAAAACCATTATCAACAAACCAAAGGGGCATACCCTGGCCCAGGGCCGGAAAACCGGCAGCTGCCATGGAGAGATGTCACGGATTGGCGGCTGATTTTTTCGCGCTTTTTGCGAAAATTATTCTGTCCCCGATTCACTCATCACAGACAACTGCATCATCAACTAACAAAAAATTAAAAGATGACTACCCCCAACACCCCAACTAACCAAAATAATTCGAACAATTCGAACAACTCAAAAAATTTGAAACAATTCCCGGAAGGTATGATTCCACTGGGCAAGAGCAGTTTTAATTTTCGTTGTCACCCGGAGGTGGCCTGTTTTAAAAAATGCTGTCGGCGTCTGGAACTCTTTATATATCCCTTTGATGTCCTAAAACTCAAAAATCATCTGCGCATTACCTCGGCAGAATTCCTAAATCTTTACGCCGGCTTAGTTCCCGGACGCACGAACCCCCATTTTCCGTCGGTAATTTTAAGGATGCGGAACAACGAAGAATACACCTGCCCCTTCCTGATAGAATCAGGCTGTTCGGTCTATGAAAACCGGCCATCGGCCTGCCGGACATATCCCTTAGAACGGGCCGTTGACCGTGAAAATTCAGCCGACCACCCCGATGAGTACTATTTTATGACCCATCATGACTATTGCCTGGGGCATGAAGAATCACACGAAATGACGGTGGATGCCTGGCTGCGGGATCAGGACATTCTCCATTATAACCAAATGGATAACCTCTGGGCGGAGATGGACACCCTGTTTTTAAGCAACCCATGGCAGGGCGAAAAGAAGGCCGGCCCCCTGCAGCGCCTGGCCTTCATGGCCTGCTACAATATTGACGACTTCCGCGACTACGTCCGCGGCAATAATATCTTCCGACAGTTCAAACTGAGTAAATCCCAGGTTCGAGCCTTAGATACCGATGATGAGGCCCTGCTCCGTTTCGCTTACAAATGGCTGCAGTTCACCCTCGCCCAGCGCCCCACCCTTACCCCTCGCCGCCATACCTGAGTAAGCGCTCCATGAACGCCACCCTGCCGTCAATTATATTGTGTTTAAAGCCGCCTCTTAAGCAAGCCCAACCGCCTCTCTTGTAATCCAAATTACATATATGGCATTACAGCCGTAATTAAGCCGCAATAATATTGTAAATTAATAAAGTCAAATTTTTTCTATTTATTTTTTATTTATTTTTAATCCCCCCAACCCTTGAAATTCAGCAGATAATGCTTCCTTTACGGCACGGACACAGGGGGAGCCGCGCAATACACCCTGCTCTGTTGCATTAAGACTAACCGATGATTATACGCCGGAGAAGACAGATTCCAATCGAAGATATTGACTAAATAACAGCCACTGGCATACAAGTTGCTCTAAAAGATAGTGTCCCTTCGTCCCGGCCCGAATAACAAAAGGGCCGTCACAACTTCACAGAGGAGCCATCATGAAAGTTAATAACTGCCTGATTATGCCGATGAAAGACGATTTAATCCCCTTGAATTATCGGGATATAAGCCGTTATATGCGCGATATAAGTCAATACCGCCTCTTAAGCAAAGAGGAAACCTATAACCTAACCCGCCTGGTCTATGAAGAGGGTGATAAAAAGGCCGGCCGCACCCTGGTAGTGAGTAATTTACGCCTCGTGGTTAAACTGGTGATGAACTTTCGGCGTTATTGGAAGGAGAATTTTCTTGATCTTATTCAGGAGGGTAATTTCGGCCTGGCCAAGGCAGTTGACAAATATGATCCCCATCGGGGGGTACAGTTTTCCTCCTACGCCGCCTATTGGATTAGAGCCTATATCCTGAAATTCATCATGGATAACTGGCGGCTGGTAAAAATCGGCACTACCCAGGCCCAGCGCAAACTCTTCTATAGTCTTAACCGGGAAAAGAAGAGCCTTGAATCACAGGGTATTAAGGCAGACAACGACACCCTTGCCCGAAATTTAAAGGTCAGGCGACAGGACGTTCAGGAGATGGAGCAGCGCCTTAACAATCATGACCTCTCCCTGGAATCCCCCATTGGTGATGAGCACGGCCCGTCCCACAAAAACTTTCTGCAAAGTTCCTGCCCCGGAGTTGAGGAAGAAGTCGCGGAACATGAATATCTTGTCTGGTTCCTCCAGCGCCTTGAGGATCTGCGCCCGGAGCTCAGCGAACGAGAACAGGTAATCCTCTTTGAGCGTCTGCTCCAGGAAGAGCCGCGCACCCTGAGCAATATTGCCGAACAATTCTCCATTTCGAGAGAACGTATCAGACAGATTGAAGCGGCCCTTTTAAAGCGACTGAAAACAATCATGACACAAGAAGACTGCTGACCACTACCCCCTTTTCTGCCATTTTCGGGGCTGTTTTATCTCAACCGCTCTGGGCTGAAATACCACCTGAGAATCCGCCATTAAATCAACAACTTCCTGGCGGAATTCCCGGCAGGGCCGAATGGTCATATCCTTAGGAATATTTATATCCACCTCACCCCGCTCCTCGAAATGAATGGTCAGGCTCACCGGACAGCTGCCGTAAAATTTTTGCAATACCTGTTTCACCCTCTGCATAACAGGCCTGGAGATGGTCTCCGCCCGCAGCCGCAGAATGGCCTTTTCTGTAAATTTTTCCCTCGCGCTCAGCAGAGAATCAACTGAATCGGCAATAATCTTGGCCTCGCCCCGCTCCTCGTCGGTCTGCAGACGGCCCTGAATAATCAAGGGTTCTTCACTACCTAAGAGTTCAGAACACTCGGCAAAGGTGCGGGGAAAAACAATAACCTCAATACTGCCGGTCAAGTCCTCTAAGGTGACAAAGGCCATGCGCTCCTTTTTCTTACTTTTATGCTCCTTATAGGTTCGCACCAGACCGCCCACCCGCACCTGCCGCTCATGCTTGCTGAGGCCAATCTCCATGAGGTTGGCGTCCACCAGATCGGTTAGGTCCTGCTGATAATTATCCAGGGGATGACCGGAGATATAATAGCCCACCATCTCCTTTTCGGCCGCCAGCATTTTCTTTTGAGTCCATTCCGGAATATTGGGCAGGGATATGGCACTGTTCTTATTATTTTCATCATCGGGAAGCATTTCGAAGAGGGAGAACTGACCGCTCAATTTATCCCGCTGAGCGGCCTGGGCCTGCTCCAGAGCCTGATCCAGAACAGCGAACATCTGCGAACGGCGGGCTCTGAATGAATCAAAGGCCCCGGTTTTTATTAAGCTCTCTATCACCCTCTTATTTACCCGCCGAGAGTCGATACGGGAGCAGAAATCCTCCAGTGAGGCATACGGCCCCTCCTTGTCACGTTCCTCAATAATGGAATCCAGGGCCGCGTCACCGACATTCTTGATGGCGGCCATACCAAAGCGAATCCGCCCGTCAATGACATTAAAGTCCTTGTCGCTCTCATTGATGTCCGGCGGCAGAACCTCTATACCATGATGTTTACATTCATTAATATAAAGGACAACCTTATCGGTATTATTGACATCGCAAGACAACAAAGCGGCCATGAACTGAGCCGGATAATGGGCCTTCAGGTAGGCGGTCTGGTACGAAATAAGGGCATAGGCGGCGCTATGTGATTTATTAAAACCATAGCCGGCAAATTTGGCCATGAGATCAAATATATACTCCGCCTTATCGGCGGGGATATTATTCGCCAGAGCCCCGGTCATGAATTTTTCTTTCTCATTATCCATGACCTCCTTAATTTTTTTGCCCATGGCCCGGCGCAGGATATCGGCATCGCCAAGGCTGTAATTAGCCAGGACATTGGCGATTTTCATGACCTGTTCCTGATAGACTATAACCCCGTAGGTCTCCTCTAAAATAGGCTTTAACTGAGGCAGAGGATATTTGGCCACCATTCGGCCATGCTTGGTGTTGACAAAATCCGAAACCATACCGCTCTCTAAGGGGCCGGGCCGATAAAGGGCCACCAGGGCCACCAGATCACTGAAGACCTCAGGCTGCATATCCATGAGCAGGGTTCTCATCCCAGAACTTTCAAGCTGAAATACCCCAAGGGCATCACCTTTACGCAGGAGTTTAAAGGTCTTAACGTCATCCATGCTGATGGCCGCCAGATCGAGACGTTCTCCAATGACCTTGGCAATGAGCTTAATGGCATTCTCAATCACCGTCAGGGTCTTCAGCCCCAGAAAGTCAAATTTTATCAGGCCGGTTTTTTCTGTGTATTTCTTGTCATATTGAGTAATTACATCGCCCTTTGAGTCACGGCAGACGGGCAGATATTCCATCATGGGTTCAGGTGAAATAACCACCCCCGCGGCATGAGTGGATATATGGCGCGGCAGCCCCTCAAGGCGCATGGCGATGGTCATTAATTTAGCTACCTGCTGATCCCGGTTCATTAAGTCCTTCAGACGCGGCTCCTGCTCCAGGGCCTTGGGCAGGGTAATCCCCAGGACATTGGGTACCAGCTTGGCAATGCGGTCAACTTCGCCAAAGGGCAGGGCCAGAGCGCGGCCCACATCGCGGATTACCCCCTTGGCCTTCATGGAGCCGTAGGCCGCAATCTGGGCCACATGATCCTCGCCGCCGTAACGCCTCTTGACATACTCAATGACCTCACCCCGGCGGGTCTGGCAGAAATCAATATCAAAATCCGGCATCCCCTGGCGCTCGATATTTAAAAAACGCTCAAATATCAGACCGTGGCGAATGGGATCAATATCAGTAATCCGCATGCTGTAGGCCGCCAGACTACCGGCCCCGGAACCACGGCCCGGCCCCACGGGAATCCCCTGCTTTTTGGACCAGTTGATGAAGTCGGCCACGATGAGGAAATAGGCCGGAAATCCCATGGTCTTGATAACCCCGATCTCCATGTCCATACGCTGACGATATACCTTCTCCTGCTCGTCGGATAACCCCGCATTGGCTCGAATCTCCTTGAGCCGTTCCTCCAGGCCGTCCCGAGCCTGCTTTTCAAAAAACGTGCTTAAGGTATAGCCCTCCGGCGGCTCAAAAAGCGGAAAGCAGCTTTCACCAAACTCCAGTTCAAGGTTACAGCGGCCGGCGATAACAGCCGTATTTGCCAGGGCCTCCGGGCAATGGGCAAAATCGCGGGCCATATCCGCCGGTGATTTAAAATAGAGTTCATCGGTGGAGAATTTAAACCGTTTAGGGTCATCCATGGTCTTGCCGGTCTGGATACAGAGCAAGACCTCATGGGCGGCGGCATCCTCCCGGTTAAGATAATGACAGTCATTGGTGGCCACCAACTGGATGTCAAGCTCCGCCGCTATCTTTTTCAGGCCGTCATTGACAATCTTCTGCTCCTCCAGACCATTTTCCTGGAGCTCAAGATAGAAACGGTCGCCAAAAAGATCCTTAAACTCGGAGGCCGCTTTTACGGCCGCCTTCATATCCCGGTTATGCCCCACCTGATAGGCCACCTCACCATGCAAACAGGCGGAAAGAGCAATAAGATCAGCACTATAAGCCCGTAGCAGCTCCTTATCAATCCGCGGCTTATAGTAATAACCGTCTAATTGAGCGTAACTGGCCAGTTTAAGAAGATTCTGATACCCTTTTTTATTCATGGCGAGGAGGACAAGATGATAATAAAGCACCTCGCCAGCCACCTTGCCGCCCTTGATCTTACGGCTGTGAGGGGCAACATAAAATTCACAACCGATAATAGGTTTCAGTTTATTTTTTTTAGCTGTTTCATAAAATTCCAGGGCTCCAAACATCGTGCCATGATCGGTAATAGTCACGGTATCCATGCCGAATTCATGGCATTTGTCGTAGAGATCCTTGAAACGGATGGCTCCGTCTAAAAGGCTGTATTGGGTGTGAACATGAAGATGAACAAAATCAGTGGCAGTCATTATGGGTAATCCAGGGTCTTATTTAAAAAAGTGAAAATGCGAAAGATTCCGGCCAGAGAAGCCGGCCTTGCCGCGACTTTCATACTTCGCCGGGCCAGGCTGACCAGGATTGGCTGTTACTATGATTTAAGCCCCAGGGCCTGGAGACTGGCCCAGAGGTCATCCTCCGAGTGCGGCTCCAGGGTAATCAGGGGGTGAAGATCATGTTTGGTAAGGAACTTAAACAGGCCTTGAAAATCAAATTTTCCCCGTCCTATACCAAGATGCTCATCCCGGC
>DRPV01000280.1 GCA_011330685.1 Desulfobacterales bacterium | reverse complement strand
AGTAAGTTCCACCTTTTTACTCTTAGAGGTGAGATTAACCGTCTCCCGGCGCTGGCCGAAATCATTGGTAATAACCACCGGCACCTCTATTTTATAAGGCACCTTATTGCTCTGGGCAATGGTAAATTTCAGGCGCAGCCGACCATTAGCCTCCTTTAAGCTGATATCTTCCGCCTTTAAATCCGGGACATCCTTCTGAGTCAGCCATTGTTTAAAAAAAGATTGCAGCCCGCTGCCGCCGGCATTCTTAAAGCTCTGCTCAATATCACGCCAACTGGCGGTTTTACCATCCATACGCCGGTAAAAATCACGCAGAGCGGCAAAAAACACCCGGTCACCCACCTTGCGGCGCAGCATATGGAAGAGCATGGAGGCCTTGCCGTAGCCCACCGCCCGCCGGGCGATACGCCGTGGATTGGGTGAGGCTTCGCCGCCCTTGAACTCCTCAATCGTCCCGCCGAGCTCCCGGTTCACTGCCGCGAATTTAATCAACTGTCCCTTGCGGAAAAGAGCGCCCTGCCCCCGCTCAGCGGCAAAACTCTGGTCGGCGAGATAGGTAGTCAGCCCCTCGCACCAGTTGCCCTGACTGTAATCAACCCCGATGGCGTTACCAAACCAGGAGTGCAGTATTTCATGGCCGAGAGAGGTATCAACAATAAAGGGCAGCCGCACCACGGCCTGGCCGAGAAGGGTGAAGGTCGGCATGGCATAGCCCGTGGGCAGGCGGTTTTCAACAATACTGAAGCGCTGATAGGGGTAAGGGCCGATGAGCTTTTCATAACGCCGGATATAGGCCTTGCCCTTGCGGAGATAATCCGCCGCTAACTCCGCGTCTTCGGGGAAAAAATAGGTGTAGAGGCTCTTGCCGCCGCCGAAGGCGACTTCTCGCTTTACATAGGGCCCGGCAACGAAATGCAGATAAGTCAGGGGCCGGGAGAATTTAAAGGTGACGAGACGGCTGTTCGGCACGGCTTCCGTGCTTATACTGTCGGCCTCGGAAACAGCCAGGAAATTGGCCGGAATAATGGCCTGGAGATGAAAGAGGGCCGGAAAATCAAGCTGGGGATACCAGTTGTCGCTTAAGTCAATACCCGCCTTCTCTATAAGCCCGTCGGCCATGGAGCTGACCTCTTTCCGGTAATGGATAATCAAGCGCCGCTCAGCGGCGGAGGCGGCAATGGTCAGAGTCGGGCCGCCGGCTTTAACCTCAACGCCGTCCAGCTCAACGGCCGTCACCCGCAGGCCGTCAAGACGCACCACCGTGGCGGCACCAGGCGCCAGGGTGATGGTGGCCGTGGCCTTTAAGAGATGAGCGGGCAGGTCAAAGGCCGCCAACAGCTGGTAATCAGCCTTTGTTTCAGCGGCCGGGGCGGCATTGGTTATGAGACAGAAAGCCGTAAGCAAAAACAGCTCAAAGAGGGAGAGGGCGGCCTTCTGCCGCCAGCCAGTTTTCCAGGGAGGCAAGGGCAATCTCAGCACGATATTTTCCTTTTAATTTTTTGGGCAGCCGTTTATCCAGCCGGGGAAAGAGACCAAAATTAATATTTGAAGGCTGGAAATTTTTGACCTCCCGGTTAGTAAGATGACTAAGCAGGGCGCCGTGGGCGGTATCGGCGGGCGGCGCGGTCAGGGGCAAACCAAGGGCGAGACAGGCGGCATTCCGCCCGGCCAGAATCCCCATGGCCATTGACTCCACATAGCCCTCCACCCCGCTTATCTGCCCGGCTGCCAGCAGACCCGGCCGTTCTTTAAACTGCAGATAACGGTTCAAAAGCTCCGGGGCCTGAATAAAGGTATTGCGATGAATACTGCCGAGGCGGACAAACTCGGCCCCTTCGAGGCCGGGAATCATGGAAAAGACCCGTTTCTGTTCGCCATAGGTAAGTTTGGTCTGAAAGCCCACCATATTCACCATGGTGGCGGCCCGGTTTTCGAGACGGAGCTGCACCACTGCATAAGGCTCCCTGCCGGTGCGGGGGTCGGGCAGCCCCACGGGTTTCATGGGGCCGAAACGCGGGGTATTATCACCCCGTTCCACCATGACCTCAATGGGCAGACAGCCCTCAAAATATTTAGGTTTCTCAAAATCCTTAAAGGGCACCTTTGCCGCCTCTTTCAACGCCATGATGAAGCGCTTATACTGCTCCTCATCAAGGGGGCAGTTCAGATAATCACCGGGGCCGTCGTCATAGCGGGAGGCCTGATAAACAATAGTCCGGTCAAGGGAATCAACGGCGATAATCGGGGCAATGGCATCATAAAAGGAAAGATAATCACGGCCGGTGAAACGGGCCAGGGAGGCGGTCAGCTCCTCGGTGGTCAGGGGCCCGGTGGCCAGAACAGTGGGGGCGGTCGGATCAAGGCCGCAGTCAGGGGCCAGCTCCCGCACCTCCTCGTTGATAATTTCAATGGCGGGGTGTGCCTTGAGCTGCCGGGTAACAGCGGCGGCAAACTGCTGCCGGTCAACGGCCAGGGCCTTACCCGCCGGAACCCGGCACTCCTCGGCCACCCGTATGAGGAGAGAACCGAGACGGCGCATCTCCTCCTTCAGCAGGCCCACGGCTGAATCAGGGGCATCGGAACGTAAAGAGTTACTGCAGACCAGCTCGGCAAGCTGCGGTATGGTATGCGCCGGGCTGAAGCGTCTGGGCTTCATCTCATAGAGCCTCACCCGGCAACCCATACCAGCCGCGGCCCAGGCGGCCTCGCAGCCGGCCAGACCGCCGCCGATAATCGTCACCAGCGGAGCGGAATTTACCCCGTCTTCAGCTTTCATCCTTCAGCCTTTCATCCTTTACAGCCCCAGTTTTTCTTTAATGGCGTTAACCACATCATCACTAGAGGTACAGGGGATATTCTGGAACTTACCCTCTTTCTCGTAAAAGCCGATAAGGGGGGCTGTTTTCTCGTTGTAGGTCTCTAAGCGATGGCTGATAGCCTCCTCGGTTTCGTCATCCCGCTGAATAACCGGGCTGCCGCATTTATCACAGACCCCCTCCACCTTGGTGGGGTTGCTCTTGACGTTGTAGATGGCCTGGCAATCAGGATTGCTGCAGGTTCTTCTCGTGCATAAGCGGTCAAGAATAACATCACGCGGCACGTCAATATTAACTACCATATCCAGATCAATATTGATCCGGGCCATTAATTTTTTCAATTCCTCGGCCTGGGGAATGGTCCGCGGGAAACCGTCCAAAAGAAAGCCCTTCTGACAATCGGGCTCCTGCAGACGCTTCTCCATCATCCCCATGATTACGGAGTCCGGCACCAGATCACCGGCGTCCATATATCTCTTGGCGTCTTTACCAAGCTCACTTCCGGCCCGCACCTCGGCCCGCAGAATATCACCGGTGGAAATCTGCACTGAACCGTCCAGGGCAGTTAATAATTTAGCGACCGTACCTTTACCGGCACCGGGGGCGCCTAATAGCATTACCTTCATTGTACTCTCCTGATTTGTTGTTGATTAATAACTGTTCAGCTGCACCCCATCTTTGTCCGTTTCGCCCTCCTCACGTACAAAAGGTACGCTTCGGAGGTCGAAACGAACAAACCTGGGGCACATCTGAGCAGTTACGGTTGCGAGTTTAGGGGATTTTATTGCCCCTACTAAATAGTTACGTTGATTGTTGATTAAGACTACGAGTGATATCCTCGTAAAGAAAAATCCAAAAACATAAAAAACATAATTTACCTCGAAGCAGTCATTCCCGCCTGGGCACAAATCCATTTACAGCAAATGCGTATGGCTCTGGGTCTACGCCTACCGCAGTGTAGACCCGGAATAACAATTAAATAATTTTT
>DRPV01000279.1 GCA_011330685.1 Desulfobacterales bacterium | reverse complement strand
GCGGGTTTCAAACCCGACCCCACGGAATTACCGCCAATTAAACAACGCAAGGCATATGATTCGGCATATACACAAATTATGTCAATATAACATGGGCATAACCATTGGGCATGTGAGGGCGGGTTTCAAACCCGACCCCACGGAATTACCACCAATTAAACAATGCAAATGATTACCCTAATTTGGGTCACCCGAATTACAAGGGCAGGCACGGGAACCTGCCCCTAAAACATCCCACCATTCACCGATATCGTCTGGCCGGTAATATAAGAGGCATCATTGGAACAGAGAAACCTCACAACCTTGGCCACCTCTGCCGGTTGGCCGATTCTCGCCATGGGAATCAGGGCCTTTATATTGGCAACCGGGGCGTCTTTCACCATTTCCGTGTCAATCAGCCCAGGGGCAACTACGTTGACCCTGATTCCGAGACGGGCCACTTCACTGGCCACCGAGCGGCTGGCGGCAATGAGCCCCGCCTTGGCAGCGGCGTAATTCGCCTGCCCCCGGTTGGCCATCAAAGCGGAGGCCGATGAGATGGAGACAATGGCGCCCCGGCGTTGACGCACCATTCTTTCCAACACCGGCTGGGTAAGATTATAAAAGCCGTCTAAGCTGGTGCTGATTACCGACTGCCAGTTCTCCCGCGACATCATGACAAAGAGACCGTCGGCGATTATACCGGCGTTATTGACCAGGATATCAATGGAACCCAGCCGGGCGTGCACGTCGGCCACCATCCGGTTAACGGCCTCGGCGTCACGCACGTCAAACTGGCTTATCTCCCCGCTACCGCCGACCTCCTGCACCAGGGCCAGGGTCTGCTCCGCCCCGGCCTTATCCCTCATATAGTTAATAATCAGGTAGCAATCTGATTTGGCTAATTCAAGGCAGATGGCGCGCCCTATGCCCTTGCTGGCCCCGGTAACAATAGCGGTTCTCTTTTCCATATTTTTGTCAGTCATTTGCGGCCTGAAACAGTTGCAGGGTTACCTCGGCAATAATATCATCATCTACGCGTGACACACTGGAGGTTATCCTCAGATTATCGTATTTACTGGAATTTTCGGAACGGGTAATGATTTTACTCCTTAGCGGGATAAAATCACGGCTGAATTCAGCCCTCTTTATGCCAACCAGCCAGCCCATTTTAGATGATTCAATCCCCTTGACCCGAATCCTGTCCCAGCCATTGCAGACTCCGGCACTCTGAGCCGCCACCTCTATTAAGATCAGGGCTGAAACCCCGCCGGCGGATAATAACGGCCAGTCTTCATTGACAGTTGACGAGGTAAGCGAATACTCCGGCGTCATCTCGACAATCTCATCAATAAGGATCATCTTGCCGCGATGCGGAATGAGATCCTCAATATTGATTTCTGCAAGTTCGATGTTATTCACACGATTAGGGGGACGTCTATGATTTCATGCGTTTTGAGCCATAAGCTCAAAGCATTCCTCTTGTACAATTTTTTGACCCCGCGTAGATGAACGACTCACGGCTGACTGGCTTATATTTAACCGTCTGCCTATCTCAATGGTGGTCATACCAAGCTTTCGATGAGCCCAGAAGCATAATAAGCTTCGGGCCTTAACGGTTTGCGGTGATTTCCCAGGAGCCATTACCTGAGCAAGATCCATATCCAACACTTCCGCAACCCGCCGGGCTGTTCGCTCAAAGTTATAGCCTTTGGCCTGTAATTCGTATTTCTCTTCAAATTCTTCTTCGGCAGCCTTCAGCACTTTTTTTACAAAATCACTGTCACCTAAAATACGTTCATCGCCCTTAATACGGACGCCGGCTTTCCGAAGTCCTTTGAGAGCCGTCCAGCCGCCGTTACTCCTTAATAATCCACCGCCCGTAAAGGCGGAATGCCTGCCATCGGCAATCCCATTTTCGACAAATATTCGATACCTCGCGCGAGCCAATCTCCCTTGTTCAGAAAACAGCTCATAAACATAATCAACATTCTGCCAGGCCTGTTTTGTTTCATTCATCAGAACGCTGTGTCCGCACCACGGATATTTATCCAGCGTTGTCATATCTTCAACAAGCCCGGCCCGCAAAGGGTTCAAATGAATATAACGAACCAACTCCTTTATATAGGGTTCTTCCTGGCATAAAATAGATTTATAGCGATTTTGGAAAAGCTGCCCATGCCGCTGATATTTCTTATTAAACCACATGGCATATCCGGTGAGCAGGCGGCTCATTAATACGGCAACCGGAATCAAACCGGTTCTTAGTAATAAATGCGCGTGGTTGGGGAGCAAGGCCCAGGCGAAACAATCGGTTTGAGTTTCAGGAATTAATTTACCGAGACGATTTAAAAAATCCTGCCGATCGTAATCGGATCTAAATATTTTATTGCGTTCAATTCCCCTGATAATTATATGATGCAGGGCTCCTGATGTATCTATTCTCGCTTTTCGTGGCATGATCCGTGTTTATCATATATAATCTTTACGGTAAAGCATAATATCATAGACGTCCCCCTATTTACCCCAGGCAGCCTTTGCCCACGGTCAGGTCTATGTGGCGCTGAGCCGCTGTAAGAGCCTGAATGGGATTGTACTCCGCTCCCCCATCTCTACGCGGGTGGTGACAACGGATGAAGATGTTTTAATTTTGATATCTTACGTTTACGATTAAGCTATTTTTTACGTTTACTGCGAGAAAACAGCCGCCGGCTCCACCTGACGGGCCTTTCTGAGCCAGACGGGTTGTGGGCAGAGGCGGACAGGGATATATTCACCGTAGCTGATAATTTCAGCCGGCAATTATCGACAATCTTCGCGGCCGGTAAACTGCCGGAGGACGATGCCCATATCCTGGAGCGTATCGGCAAGGCCTCTGAGTAGTTCCAGGGAAAATTTGCCGCGCTATTTTCTGAACTGGAGCAGAAAACCTATATAGAAAGCGATAAATGAGTATTCCGACTGAATTCGGCCACTAATTCCAAAGTTATTCGGCCACCCATTCCGATTTAATTCGGCCACCTATTCCAAAGTTATCCGGCCACCATTCCGACTGAATTCGGCCACCCCCAAAAACAAGTCTATCCAGCGAAG
>DRPV01000278.1 GCA_011330685.1 Desulfobacterales bacterium | reverse complement strand
GGTAAGTTTAATTACGGTTAATGCTGGTTCAGGGTACATAAAAATATTGTCGGCTGAGGGCAGGTCTGCTATGTTCTAAGTCATCAGGGCGGACACGGGGATCTGTCCCTGCGGTTCTTGTCGTCCGTCTTGTGATTCCTGATTTTATCTAAAAATAATGTAACTGTTCAGCTGCACCCCATCTTCGTCCGTTTCGCCCTCCTCACGTACAAAAGGTACGCTTCGGAGGGCGAAACGAACGAACCTGGGGCACATCCGGAGTCTTCGCTTTCCTGAGCAGTTACGACTACGAGTTTTGGGGGATTTATTGCCCCTACTGAATAGTTACAAAATAATAAGGATTAAAATGGGACTATTATCTAATTCTGCTTCCTTTGTTCGTTACGCCGTGGAGGGAGAGATTGCGGCGAATTTCTGGGATTTTGCCGCGGAGCGTATTGCCCGCCGGGCCTTTTGTGATATTGACGATACCTATGACGAGTATTCCATCGGTTGGGTGTCGGTGTTGAATATGTTTGATTCTGAGTTTGTCCAGGCCCCTTACACGGTGGGAGATTATATTGTCCTTGCCATGCGTATTGACGAACGTAAGGTCTCCGCCGCGGTGCTCAAAAAATTCTGTCTTAAGGAGGAGGAACGGCTGAAGAAGGAACGTCAACTGCCCAAATTAAGCCGGGGCCAACGCCTGGAAATCAAAGAGAACATGCAGATTATGCTTATGAAGAAGGCGGTGCCGGTGCCGGTGGTTTATGATCTGTGCTGGAATATATCTGATAATACGGTGCTTTTCTTCTCCACCAATTCCAAGGCGCAGTCCGCCCTGGAGGATTTGTTCAAAGAGACCTTTGATGTGCACCTTATTCTCGAAGTGCCTTATTTAACCGCCGGTCATCTTCTGCCGGCGGAGCAGGAAGATAAATTAGCCGCTTTGAGTCCGGCAATATTTATATAAGGGGCGGTAATGGATCTCGTTGATATAATAGCTGAAAAATATTTTCTGGGGCAGGAATTTCTGACCTGGCTCTGGTATAAGAGTGAAGAGCGGGGCGGGGCGGTGGAGCTGCCTGGTATGGGCGATGTCCTGGTGGTCTTTGAGAAACATATGCTTCTTGAGTACGGTGACGGCGACTCCTTTGAAAAGGTGATCTGCCAGGGGCTGCAGGCTGAGTTGAAGGAGGCCAGAACCGGCCTGCGGATGGGCAAGAAGCTGGAGCAGGCCCGGATAATGATTGGCCGCGGCGATTATGAGTGGAATATGACCGTTAAGGCCAGCCGTTTTGAGTTCAGGAGCGTCAAGACCCCCAAGACCGTGGATACGGCCGCTGAGCAGGATGATCCCGCCGCGGTGGAGGGCCGGATTCTCGATAAAATAGGCCTTTATGAGGAGGCCTTGAATGTCTTTGATGAGCTTTTCAGGCTTTATCTCGGTGTTCGGTTGTCTGCCGGCTGGGAGGAGGAATTAGGGCGGCTGCGTGAGTGGATTGCCGGGAAAGCTGAGGACAGGCGCTGATTGAATTCGGCGGCTCCCTATGGCAGGATGATTTACTGTTACAGTGTTTTTTAATGAGGTAGAAAATGGAATTTGAAACCGTAATCGGGCTGGAGGTTCACGCACAGCTCAAGACCAAGACCAAGATTTTCTGCGGTTGTCCCACTACCTTTGGGGCGGCCCCTAATACCAATGTCTGTCCGGTGTGTCTCGGCATGCCGGGGGTGCTGCCGGTGTTGAATCGTCAGGTGGTGGAATACGCCCTGAAGATGGCCTGTGCCACTAATTGCGAGGTAAATCAGTTTAATGAGTTTGCCCGTAAGAATTATTTTTATCCCGATCTGCCCAAGGGCTATCAGGTTTCGCAGTTTGATCTGCCCATTGCCGAACATGGCTGGGTGGATATTGAGGTGGACGGGGAGGCCCGGCGTATCGGCCTGACCAGGATTCATATGGAGGAGGATGCCGGTAAGCTGGTGCACAGCGAACGGGAGCCGGAATCCTACGTTGATCTCAACCGGGCCGCCGTGCCCCTGATCGAGATTGTCAGCGAGCCGGATATCCGCACCCCGGCCCAGGCTGCCGCCTACCTGAAAAAACTACACGCCATTCTGCGTTATCTTGATATCTGTGACGGTAATATGCAGGAGGGCAGTTTCCGTTGTGACGCCAATATTTCTCTGCGGCCCAAGGGCCGGGAGGAGCTGGGTATCCGTACCGAGCTGAAAAACATGAACTCCTTTCGTAATGTCCAGCGGGCTCTGGAGTATGAGGAACGCCGGCAGCGTGATATTCTTCTTGATGGTGGCGAGGTGGTGCAGCAGACCCTGCTCTGGGATCCGGACCGTAATATGACGAGTCCCATGCGCGGCAAGGAGGAGGCCCATGATTACCGCTATTTCCCGGATCCTGATCTGGTGCCGGTGGTGATTGATGATGAGTGGTTAGAGCGGGCGCGTAAGTCGCTGCCGGAATTGCCCGATGAACGTAAGGAGCGGTTTATCAATGATTTAGGTCTGCCCGAGTATGATGCCGGGATTATGACCTCGGCCCGGGAGCTGGCCGATTATTTTGAGGCCGCCCTGCGGGATTACCCCCAGGCCAAAAAGCTGAGCAACTGGATAATGACGGAGATGATGCGGGAGTTCAAGGGCGAAGAGGCGGCGGCAATCGCCTCCTGCCCGGTTACGCCCGTTAATCTGGCCAGTCTGCTGGGCATGGTTGAGGCTGGTAAAATCAGCGGTAAGATCGCCAAGACGGTTATGGCGGAGATGATGGAATCCGGCCGCGAGGCGGAGGCCATTGTTAAAGAGAAGAACCTGATTCAGATGAGTGATGAGGGTGATTTAACCGCCGCGGTGGCCGAGATTATCGCCGCCAGTCCCAAGCAGGTGGAGCAGTTTAAGGCCGGCAAGGGTAAGGTGATGGGCTTTTTCGTCGGTCAGTTAATGAAGAAGACCAAGGGCCGCGCCAATCCGCAGCTGGCCAACAAGCTGTTTCAGCAGGCCCTGAACGGCGATTAGCGTCGTGGACAAGGAAGAATGGCAGAAGAGGGGGACCGGGCATCGGCAGCGGCTGCGGGAAAAACTGCGGCTGCAGGGGGTTGAGGCCTTCAGCGATGATGAAACTCTGGAGATGCTGCTGAATTTTGGTACCCCGCGCGGCGACTGTAAGGATTCGGCCCGGGCGCTGCTGGCCCATTTTGGCACCCTGGCCCAGGTTTTGGAGGCCCCGGCGGCTGAACTGCAGAAGGTGCCGGGGGTGGGGCCTAAAAACTCCCTCGCCATTCAATTTGTTCACGGTCTCGCCCGCCGTTATCTGAGCCAGCGTCTGCGGGGGCGGAGGTATGTAAAATCCTCCTCCGAGGTGGCCGATTATCTGATTCATTCCATGCGTGACCTGCGGATTGAACGGCTTACCGTCCTCTATCTCGATGCCGGTCATGGGATTATTGACAGCGAGATTGTGGCCGAGGGTACCCTGACCAGTAATACCATCTACCCGCGGGAGATAATCAAGAAGGCCCTGGCCCAACACGCCGCCGCCCTGATTATTGCCCATAATCATCCCTCCGGCAACTCCGCGCCTTCGACGGAGGATCGGTATCTGACCCGGAATCTGTTTCTGGCCCTCTCCTTTGTCAGTATTAACTTATTGGATCATTTTATTGTCGCCGGTTCCGGCCGCCCGTACAGTTTCGCGGATAATGGGATTATGGCCGAGATTAAAGAGGAATGCGCTAAGCTTAACGACATAGCCAGGGGCGCTTAGGAAAAAGGCGGTTGGCGGAAATGAACATTCAATATCTGATGTCGAACCCTGAATTTTACCGAGGAACCAGCCCCGTTGTATAAAGATAAAAAGGTCATAGTGGTAATGCCGGCCTATAACGCGGCTAAAACCCTGCGTTGTACCCACGAGGAGGTTATGGCTCAGGGGGTGGTTGATCTGGTGATTGTGGTTGATGATGCCAGTGGTGATGAAACGGCGGCTATTGCCGCCGATCTTCCCAAAACCAGGCTCTATGTTCACCCCGAAAACCGGGGCTACGGGGCTAATCAAAAGTCATGCTATCGTCTGGCTCTGGAGGAGGGCGGGGATATAATCATCATGGTACATCCGGATTACCAGTATACCCCCAAGCTGATTCCTGCCATGGCCTCGATGATCGGTAACGGCCTCTATCATTGCGTGCTGGGCACCAGAATTTTAGGGGGATACGCCCTTGAGGGCGGTATGCCACTGTGGAAATATGTTGCCAACCGCCTCCTGACCATGGGGGAAAATCTTTTGTTAGGTATTAAATTATCGGAGTATCATACCGGCTATCGGGCCTTTTCCCGCCCCCTGCTGGCCGAGTTGGACTTAGAGCGTAATTCCGATGATTTTGTCTTTGATAATCAGGTGCTGGCCCAGATTGCCTGGCGGAATCTGGTGATTGCTGAAGTCAGCTGCCCCACCCGTTATTTTGCCGAGGCCTCGTCGATTAATCTGCCTCGCAGTATTAAATACGGGCTGGGTTGTCTGTGGACGGCAGTCTCTTTTCGTCTGGCCCGGCTGGGCCTGTGGCGGGCTGGTATATTTCAGGGCGGCGGCGGTAGATTCTGATTTTTTTTGTAATTTTGTAATTTTTTGTAATCGGGGTTAGAATAATTTTTGCGCCGTCGGCGAAAAATTCCGGCCTTTCTCTTGGGTGGGTAGATTTGTTACCCGGTTTTTTGGAGTGTGTATGTTGAATATAATATTAGTGGCGGCCGCCTATCTTATCGGCTCTATCCCCTTTGGGCTGGTGTTGGGCAAATGCCTGGGGGTGGATGTCCGGCAGGCGGGCAGCGGTAATATCGGGGCCACCAATGTTAACCGGCTGTTAGGGAAAAAGCTGGGGCTTTTGACCCTGCTGGCTGATGCCGGCAAGGGATTACTGCCCATGCTGGCCGCCGCCGTCATCCTCGACCGCCATCAGGAGGCGGATTTGTGGATTGCCCTGGTGGGGGCGGCCGCTTTTCTCGGGCATATCTATCCCCTTTATCTGCGTTTTAAAGGCGGTAAGGGGGTGGCCACCGCCCTGGGAATTTTCTTTTATATTCAGCCCCTTGCCGTTTTAGCCTGCCTCCTGCTTTTTGTGGTGGTGGTCAGAGTTTGGGGCTATGTCTCTTTAGGCTCGTTAAGCGCCGCGGCTCTGATGCCCATTATTATCAGCCTCAGCGGCCGACCTGCCGTTAACGTCGGCCTGGCTTTATTTATCAGCCTGCTAATCTGGTTTAAACATGCTGATAATATTAAACGGCTGCTGCGGCATGAAGAAAATAAAGTGGGGGGGAGGTAGCCCGCGCGGCTGCCTGACGTGATGCGAAGTAAGGGATGGCAGAAAATTATAGCGGCCCGTGACCTGCTGCAATTGGGGGAGGCGGCCAGTCTTGAGGAGATTAAGACCGCCTATAGGCGCCTCAGTAAACGCTGTCATCCGGACTGCCTGGCCAGTGCCGCCGGGGAGGCGGCTGCTCCGGACATGGCGGAGGTAAACGCCGCTTACGAGGTTTTGCTGAAGTATTGTGCCGGCTATCGTTTCCCCCTGGTCTGCAACGAAGACAGCCAGCCCTTGGATGATGAGGACTGGTGGCTGTCTCGTTTTGGGGAAGACCCCCTGTGGGGCCGGGGCAAGCCCTGAAAACCGGCTCTTATAATAATTTTTCGTTGATCTTTATTTCGGCCTTTTTCTGCAGATATTCAATCCAGGCGGTGAGCAGTTCATTGCTCTTTTCATTACGAATCTGATTCTCTAATCCAGCCTTGTTTTTGGCAAGCAGGGATGGACTCGGGGCCTTGCTTTCCTTAAATTCCAGGACATAAAACGTATTGCCCACGGCGGTTACATCTTTGGGCAGAGGGTCAAGCGCCGAGAGACGCAGCCCCTCTTTGATAACCGGGGCCGGGAGCTGGGCGGCGCTGGAAGCCGCTCTGGTGATATAGGGTGTGGTCATCACCTCCACCCCGGCCTTAGCGGCCAATTCAGCTAACTTGCCTTTTTTATGCAGGGCGGCTAACATTTTGTCTGCCGCTTCTTTGGCTAATTTAACCGATTCCTGAGTGATAAAGTCCTGTTTTACCTGGGCCTTGACGGTTTTGAAATCCTCTTGGGCCGGGGCCTTGGCATCCTCCACATAGACAATGGCATAGCCCTTATCCGTATTAATGATGGAACTTAACTCACCTTTGTTGAGGGCGAAGGATTTTTTGATAACGGCGGGCAGGGCCTTGAGGGGCGGCGGCGGATTACGCCTGGTAAAGAACCCCGTCTCCTTAATGGCCGCGGCGGGCGTTTTGGCTTTATATTTATCCAGACTGCCGGCCAGGATAATCTGCTCATAGGCCTTGTTGGCGGCTTTGAAGGCCAGATTCTGGTTCATCTCAAGCATTATAGTGGCAATGATCTGTTTTCTGACTTCCTTTAAGGGTTTGATTCTGGCGGGTTCAATCTTATTTAACTTAATAATATGAAAACCGAACTGGGTCTTAACCACACCGCTGATCTGGCCGACTTTCAGGCTGAATACGGCGTTTTCGAAGGGTTTTACCATCTGGCCGCGGCTGAAGAATCCCAAGTCACCGCCGCGGCCGGCTAAATTGTCCTGCGAGTATTTTCTGGCCAGGGCCGCGAAGTCTTTACCCGCTCTGGCCAGGGCCAGAATCTCATTAATTTTTTTACGTTTGGCGGCGATTTGCTGCGGCGAATCGGAACTTTTACTCATTATCAGGATATGGCTGGCATCACGTCGTTCCGGAATGGTGAAGCGCTGAATATTATTCTGATAATAAGTCTTTATGTCGTCAGCGGAAGGGGCTTTGGCCTTTTGGGCGGCGGCAGAGAACAGTAGATATTTGATCCGGCGCTGGGGAGCGCTGAAGTAGTTTGCTTTATGTTTATTATAAAAGTCCTGGAGTTTTTTGGGGCTGACCTGTACCCGGTCACTGAAGTCAAGGGCCTTAAAGGCGGCGTAAGAAAATTTCAGGGAGGTATAGTTATAATTATACAGAATTTTAAGCTCGGCCGGTGACACTTCAGCGAAATGTGAGATTTGCCGTTTAACCTTGTTGGCTAACAGATCATAGCGCATGCCGGCCTCGAATTTGGAGGCATTAAGCCGGGAGGCGGTAAGGATGTTATTATAAAGTGTCAGATTAAAGGCCCCGTTTTTCTGGAAGACCGGCATCTTGTTAATGGCCTGCTGCAGTTCGGCATCGCTGACCCTGAGGCCCGCGGCCCTGGCCCCCTGGCGCATGAGGGTGCGTTGGATTAGCCGATCTATAACCTGATGCTTAATGTCAAGAGATTCAAGCAGTCCCTTGGGGATTTTACCGCCGAGGCGTTCCCGCAGGCGGCTCATGGTCTGGTTATACTCTTTCTGGTACTCCTGATATTCAATGGTATGGCCGTTAACGGTGGCAACGGCGCTACGGCTGCCGTTGTTCTGGCGTCCGACCCCCCAGAAGACAAAGACGACAATGATTATCAGGATGGTAATCTGTAAGGTTGGAGACTGCGCCTTACGACGTAAAAACTTAAGCATAATTATAGCCCTGTGGTATAAATAGTGATTTTGAAATTACAAAATGTAAATTTTTCATCTTACGATTTTTAGCCCTTAGCGTCAATAAATTAATATCGCTGTTTTCTGGTACCAGTAAAACTCAAATCACTGCCTGATGAGTAACTATTCAGTTAATATCTATTTTTGGTGGATGTTTATGGCGTATTTATATTTTTTTCATTTTTTCGCTCACAAAGGTGGAATTGTCACAGTGTGTCCCCTCTTTGGGATTGCAATTGAGAAGGATAGTCATAACTTTGTCGGCGGTTCTGAAGCAGC